>NZ_PNDS01000157.1 GCF_005886535.1 Pseudoalteromonas sp. S2755 | reverse complement strand
TTAATTCAATTGGTATTAGATCACGGATACTGAACTCAAATTCGTACGACTATGCCGTTTGCGACTCCAGCCGATAATCTGAGGCTACATTACACAAGCAAAGGTATTTTTTAAATAGAGATGACGTAAACCAGAATGGTTTTTGAAGATGCGCTGTATTGAGGAAATAAAAACGAAGTTTAGGGTTTTCATAGCCCCAGAATGTCCCCAAAAGTACGAGCAGCTTTTAGTAGATGATTGATTTAAATAAATAGGAATGGCGGAGAGAGAGGGAGTCGAACCCTCGATACGCTATAAACGTATACACGAGTTCCAGTCGTGCGCCTTAAGCCACTCAGCCATCTCTCCGCACTGAATTGCGGGGCTAATACTATGAAAAGCCTCGCACTTTATCAAGCAGTTTTTTGCTTTTAGGATTTATTTGTCTATTAATCCTACTATTTTTGCAAGGATGCAGAAAAATCTAGCATGCGATTAAGCGAACGTAGTGCGCCTTCACGCAATTCCATATCAACGAAGACTTCTTTGCCTTGTGGGCTGATAAGCGCTTCTTCAATTGCTTGTAGGCCGTTCATTGCCATCCAAGGGCAATGGGCACAGCTACGACATGTAGCGCCTTCACCAGCGGTAGGCGCTTCGAAGAACTCTTTCTCAGGGCAAAGTTGCTGCATTTTATAGAAGATACCGCGATCGGTAGCAACGATAAACTTCTGATTATCCATTTCTTGCGCAGCTTTAATTAACTGACTCGTTGAGCCTACTGCATCCGCTAAGTCTACGATTTCTGCAGGAGACTCAGGGTGAACCAGTACTGCGGCGTCAGGATGCAGTTGTTTCATGTCTTTAAGGGCTTTGGTTTTAAATTCATCATGAACGATACATGCACCGTTCCACATGATCATATCTGCACCCGTTTTCTTTTGAATATAAGAACCCAAGTGCTTATCCGGACCCCAAATGATTTTTTCGCCTTGCTCATCAAGGTGCTCAACAATCTCAAGCGCGCAAGAAGAGGTGACAATCCAATCCGCTCTTGCTTTTACCGCAGTTGAAGTATTGGCGTATACCACCACTTTTCTATCTGGGTATTGATCACAAAACGCAGAAAACTCGTCGATAGGGCAACCTACATCCAACGAGCAAGTTGCTTCGAGTGTTGGCATCACAACGGTTTTGTGCGGTGTCAATATTTTTGCCGTTTCGCCCATAAAGCGCACGCCGGCTACGATGATCATGTCTTTGTCTTCTTGCTTAGCGCCAAAGCGTGCCATTTCTAATGAATCAGCAACACAGCCGCCAGTTTCTTCAGCAAGTGCTTGGATCTCAGGATCAGTATAATAGTGGGCAACCAGTACCGCATTCTTTTCAACTAATAGCGCTTTGATACGCGCTTTATACTCTGCTTTTTCTTCAACGGTAAGAGGGGCAGGTTTTGGAGGGAAGATATAATCTTCCGGCATAATACGTTCAGCTAGACTCATTTCTCGACCACTAGTCCACATTGCATAATTAGGTGGAATTATACGAAAAATACAGGGGTAATCCTAGCGAATGTTTAGCTCAAAATGGCGAGTTTAAGAAAGTATTTTGAATAATATATGAAGAATAAGAGGATGGTGGGTCATGATGGACTCGAACCATCGACCAATGGATTAAAAGTCCACTGCTCTACCAACTGAGCTAATGACCCGCTCAAGCATTAAAAGTGCCATTAATTCATCCTGAAGAGGTGTTCCGGCTCGTCGTCCTGACTCGCGTTCAAAAAGCTGCGAAGCCTTGCTTCGGTCTTTTTTCACCCAACTGAGCTAATGACCCGCTCAAATATGAATTCTAAAGCTTGTAAAGTGGTGGGTCATGATGGACTCGAACCATCGACCAATGGATTAAAAGTCCACTGCTCTACCAACTGAGCTAATGACCCACTTAACGCAGCAGTTTTTTGTTACCAATCGCCTGCTGCGGGCGCTTATAATACTTATTTAAATTTTGAGTGCAACTGAAATAGCTAGTTTTTTTCACTTTTTATGACTAAGCGCCTAATTTTAAGGCACTCAGCTCAAAAAGTGATAATTACATCTTCGCTAAACGCTCTGTTGCCAACTTTGCAGGAGTCGTACTTGGATACTCTTTAATCAATTTATTAAGGAGTGTCTTCGCTTCAGCGGCTTGTCCCTGTTTATGTAAAATAGTACCCAGCTTTAACATCGCTTCTGGACGTTTATTCGATTCAGGGAAATTATCAACAACGGTTGCAAAATGAGACTTAGCTTTTCCATCGTCAGATTTTATTAAGAATAGCTGACCTAACCAGTAATGCGCGTTCGGCACATACACTGAATTTGGATACTGCTGTAAGAAACTTTGAAACTCAGGGATCGCCGCATCGTAGCGCTTATCCTTCATTATCATGTTTACTGTACGGTCGTACGCTTCATTCTCAGACAGATTACTGCTGAATGCTTGCTCTGGCGTAACATCAGGCGTTACCGCAGCTGCAGTGGATTGTGACTGGTCATAAGCTTGACTGACGCGATTTTCAATCTCTTGATATAACTCACGTTGACGTTGTAGCACTTTTTCAAGCTTATAGCTCTGCTCTTCTGTCACACCGCGTACTTGGCTTACTTCTTCTTGTAAAAGATTAAGCTGTTGCTGAAGCTCGGCTTGCAGTAAATTGCGGGTTCTCATCATGCTCTCTAATTGAGAGACACGTTCTTCAAGTGTTTGATTTGAATTTGCAGCTTCTGAAACAGGAGCGGGAGCAGCCCAAACTTGGGCGCTCCCGCTCATGAGTAAGAATGCTGCCAAAATAGTATTCGGCTTCATAATAACTCTTTCTTAGTACACTAATACCGCGCGACGGTTCTTAGCGAACGCTTCTTCTGTACGTGACTTAATCATAGGCTTTTCTTCACCATAGCTCACTACAGAGATTTGGCTGTCAGAAACACCAAGGCTTTGAAGGTATTTAGCAACTGATTTACCACGGCTCTCACCTAGTGCGATGTTGTACTCTGGCGTACCACGCTCATCAGCGTGACCTTCAACAAGTACTTTCACGCTTGGGTTTTTCACTAGGAAATCAGCGTGCGCTTGAAGTAGTTCAGCATATTTGCTCTGAATAGTAGATTTATCAAAATCGAAGTAAACGATCTGTTCTTGACGTAGGGCTTCATATTTCTCACGTAGTTTTTCTTCCGCAGATTTCTCGCGAGACATAGTGTTTACATCAACAGTGTTGTCTTGTGTGGTTGCCGCTTGGTTGCTTTCGCTCGCCGCGCCCTCATCAACACTTGAAGATGAGCTACATGCTGCAAGTGTCATCACTGGCAACGCGACCATTAAGGCTTTTAGAGTTTTGTTAAGTTGCATCGAGTATATTCCTATATCTTTATAAATCTAACCAGCAAAATTACTGTAAAAACGGCGACCAGGCTGGTGCCTTAACTTGACCGTCCAAGACAGGTAATCTTGCCTTGAAGCGACCATCCATAGACACCAATGCCAATACCTGCTTATTATTGTGCAAGGTGCTGTATATTATCATCGAACCATTTGGTGCAATACTCGGAGACTCATCTAGTCTGGTACGAGTCAGCACTTGAAACAGCCCGGAATCCAATTCTTTTTTCGCAATGTGGTAACGGCCCAGCGTACGGTTAACCATAATCAGACGTTTACCATCTGGCGTGATCGAACCTGCTAAGTTCATGTCGCCGTCGAACGTAACTCGCTTAGACCTACCAGTTTTTAAATTTAACTTATAAATCTGAGCATTACCACCCCTTTCAGATGTATACACAATTTCTTGACCGTTTGGATGCCAAGAAGGCTCAGTATCTATACTACGATGACGAGTTAAGCGTGTTTCTTGACGCGTTTTCAGGTCAATTAGATATACTTCTGTCGCTCCACCTGCATCCTTAGAGAGTACTGCAAGTAATTTAGTTCCATCGGGAGAAAACTGTGGTGCGCCATTGATACCTGGGTGACTTGTGATCAGTTCGCGTTTCCCAGTGTAAATATCTTGAATGTAGATTTGCGATTGGCGATTTTCAAAAGTCACGTACGCAAGTTTGTTTGCATCTGGCGACCATGCAGGAGACATTAACGGCTCTTTGGAGCGCAATAACACCTGCTCGTTGTAACCGTCATAATCGGCAACAACTAACTGGTATGGCTTATCTTGGCCGTCACGTACAATGACGTAAGCGATCTTAGTTCTAAATGCGCCTCTTTCACCAGTTAAAGCTTCGTATACAACATCGCTAATTTGGTGCGCATAGTTTCTAAAGCCTGTGCTGCTGACAATACTTTGGCGTCCTTCAAGTACATGATCGTCACTTTGCATTAAGCGACCATTTGACATAATGCGAGTTTCGCCACCAGTAAGCTGTGCCCTGATCACATCAATCAATTCATACTTTACCAAGTAGCGCCCAGCAGATTGCTGAGTCACGGTGCCTACTACTACCGCTTCAACCCCCGCATCGACCCATGCAGCGTAATCGATCTCCGAGTCAGTTGTAGGTAATTGAGGCATGTCAGCCTCAGCAACGGGCTTAAATTTACCGCTGCGCATCAGGTCCGCAGAAATAACGTCACTTAAACTCGACGGCATTTCACCAGTGCCATTATACTTAAATGGCACAATCGCGATGGGTCTAGCACTGTCTACCCCTTCTGTTATCACAATTTCAAGTGCGGCTTGCGCAAACTGTGATACACCCAGAGTAAAAACCAGCAGTAAGGTTGTGAACTTCTTTAGCATGTTCGTCCTTTAAAAATTTGGTTTAATTGTTAAATTGATATTCTTAAGCTGCTCAAACACGTCTTTATCTTTAGAAACAGGTAAAGTATCGGCCATTTTCACAGCACGAATAGCAGCTTCACAAACTAGCTTGTCGCCGCCCAATGATTCTACATGCGTCACAAGGCCGTTGAAGGCTAGACGAATGTTTACTCGACATTGTTTACCTTTCATTGTTTCATCGATAAGCAAGTTTGCTTGAATGCGTTGCATGATAAGTGCTTTAAACTTATCCACTTCGCTCAAGACTTGCTGTTGACGGATCTTCGCTCTTGCTGCCTGCTCCTTAGCAAGCTGATCACGCAGCATTTGTTCTTCAAGTGCCTTTTGACGTTGACGCTCCGCTTCTTCCGCTTTTCGTTTTTCCTCAGCTTCGCGACGTTTCCTCGCCTCTTCGGCCTTTCTTAAGCGATCTTCCTCAGCTTGACGCTGGGCTGCTGCCTTTTTAGCAGCTTCTTCCGCAGCGGCTTTTTCAGCTCTCGCTTTATCAGCCTGCTCACGTTGCTTTTTCTCAATTTCACGAGCGCGTTTAGCTTGCGCCTCAGCTTGGCGAGTCTCTTCCAACTTAGCTTGACGCGCTTGCTCCAGCTTTTTAATGCGCCTAGCTTCGGCTTCACGGTCTTTTCTGGCTTGCTGTGCACGTCGCTCAAGATCTCGAATACGGCGATCTTCAGCAGCTTGCTTTTCCTCTTCTCGCTTTTTTAAATCAGCAATCTTTTTCTCAACCGCTTGCTGATCAACCGACACCGCAGAAACCGCCCTTTCAGGCTTTTGATCTTTTTGCTGTGGATTTAAGGTGACTTCCATCACAGTAGGTGTTTCAACTTGAAAATTTGCCGTAGCAAATAGCAGACCGCCAATCGCGCCATGAAGCAATACTGACTTAACTACACTGCTAGATAATGAACTCATTACTCATCCTCAAATGATTTAGTCATTAGGCCAACAGAAGGAACACCTGCTCTTTTCAAGAAATCCATTAAATATAGTACTTCTTGATACGACACTCTGCCCGAACCTTTAATCATTACAGGGGTATCTGGGTTTTGCTCTAACTTAAGCTTAATCACCGCAGCTACTTCTACGGCATCCATTGGTGCTTCTGGGTCAGTACCAACAGTCACAAAATAGCGACCTTCAGCATCAATAGTGGCAATGATCGGTGGCGAGTCTTTAGTTTCAACCAATTCAGACTCTTCCATCTGGGGTAAGTCTACTTTTACGCCGTGTTGAATAAGTGGAGCCGTTGCCATAAAGATGATCAACAGCACCAACATAACATCAATATAAGGAACGACATTGATCTCCGCGACGGGACGACGTCTCTTACGCTGATACATTTTGTTTTGCCTCTACTTGTGTTGCAGCCTGACGATAAAGAATATTAGCGAACTCTTCCATAAAGTTAATGTACTGAGTTTCTAGCTTTTCTACATTTTTGGCAAATCGGTTATAGGCCATAACCGCTGGAATTGCCGCAAACAGACCCATGGCTGTCGCAATCAACGCTTCAGCAATACCTGGTGCAACCATTTGCAGTGTCGCTTGTTTCACTTCGCCGAGCGCGATGAAAGCGTTCATAATACCCCACACGGTACCAAATAGACCGATATAAGGGCTGATAGAGCCAACTGTTGCCAAAAAAGAAAGGCTCGATTCTAACTTTTCAATTTCACGAGAAAGCGCGACACGCATTGAACGGTGAGTACCTTCAACAACAATTGAAGGAGATTGGATATTGCCTTTTTTATGCTTTGCAAATTCTTTAAAGCCGGATACAAATAGCGCTTCTAGTCCAGAGGCACTGCCAGTCCTTGCTGCTATTTCATTATAGAGTTTGCTAAGATCCATACCGGACCAAAATTTTTGCTCGAAATTCTTTGATTGGCTTTGGGCTTGAGAAATGACGGTTTTACGTTGAAAAATAATTGCCCAAGAAGCAATAGACAATCCCACCAGGGTCAACATAACAAGTTGTACCAAAAAGCTGGCTTTTAAAATTAGATCGACAAAATTTAGTCCCGATTCCACGTTATTATACTCCCAAAAGTGTTTCGGCAATGGTAGCCATTTATATTCTTGCGCTCTACCGAGCAATATCTAGAGATAGACTAGATTTACTACCAAAAGGTTCAGCTAGTTTAACCACACTGCAAATACCTTACAATCTCAATACTGCGAATTCATTGTATTTGACGATAAATAGAGCCAAACAGTGTAACTCCCTTTGCTTTACCCAAACTTAAGCAAATTCGACAATCTCCAACACAACCTCTAAATATGACCCAAAATTGCATAAAACAGGAGTTTTATGCACAAACAGAGAATAAAACCTCAAAAAACAAATTGGTCTTACCAATTAACAACAGATTATCTAATATTTACACTTTGCGCATATAACATACAAAACTATATTTTACATAAACTTACACAAATACATCACCACATTTAAGCTCACTTTTTAACCTTAACAAAAATTCTGATATTAGTTTTTTTTATCTGAAAAAAGAATTTTTCTAGTTTGATGAAAAGCCAAAACCTCTTTAATATACACCCTGTACTGAGCGAGCAGCTGAAGTTTCAGCAAAGCACAGTTACTTGCAATAGGATTCTGATTTTTCGTATTGCTTAGATGACGCATTTTGTGGATAAAACCCAAAGTAACTCATCTTGTTCCCTGGATTACTTCCTTCAACTTGTTGTTTTGCCCGCATTATTTGCGGGCTTTTTTTTGCCCGAAATTTGGTACAAGCTCCTAATTAAGCTCCACGCTTGGTTTAAAGGACGAGACAATCTACAAATAGTTTAAGCAACGTATAGCCCACACAGGTCGAGATAAATTTACCTGTGGTTTAGATAAGAAAGGTTCTCACTCCTTGTTGTTAAGGGGCAACTTAATTTACCTCCTTGTCTAGCCAGAAAGTTTTAGGGGAAACTAGGCGAATTTACGCACAATAGCTGGCTATTGGAAG
>NZ_PNDS01000156.1 GCF_005886535.1 Pseudoalteromonas sp. S2755 | reverse complement strand
GGCGAAGGTAAATGTGGTGGTAACCACTAATTAAGAACACTATTATGTTCTACCCAATAGCGCAGCTAGTTATGTTAAGGTAAAAAGCGCTATTGGGTGATTCCAAAGCGAGGCTATGCATACAGCAAAACCTCTTTCATATGGGCTTCTAATTACTTCAAAATAATGTCTAAAGTGAGAGAAATATGGCAGTGCAATTAGGCAACTTAGGACTTGGCTTACGCCGTGAAATGGTCGACGACGTGCTCAATGCGCCGCCAAAGCAAGTAGACTTTTATGAGGTTGCACCAGAAAACTGGCTAAAATTTGGCGGCAAGCTTGCAAAGCAGTTTCAAGCATTGACGCAACAGCATACCTTTATTTGTCATGGTTTGTCGTTGTCGCTGGGTTCTCCTGCGCCGCTGGATCGTGAATTTTTATCACAACTCAAAGCATTTTTTAAACAACATAATATCGTTACGTATAGTGAACATTTGAGTTACTGTTCGGGAGAGGGGCATATGTACGATCTGATGCCAATCCCTTTTACTGAAGAGGCAATCCATCATACCGCTAAACGGATCCGAGCAGTCCAAGAGCACCTAGAGCGTCGGATTGCAGTAGAAAATGTCTCTTACTATGCCGCTCCTGGACAAGAGATGTCGGAGTTGGAGTTCACCCTTGGGGTTTTAGCCGAGGCCGATTGCGATTTGCTACTCGATGTTAACAACATCTATGTCAATGCTATTAACCATGACTACGATGCCGAACAATTCTTAGCGGCTATGCCAAGCGAGCGAATTGCATACGGCCATATCGCAGGCCATTATGTTGAAGCCGACGACTTACTCGTTGATACACATGGCGCTGAGGTATCTTCACCAGTATGGGACTTGTTAGAGAAAGCCTATGAACTGCATGGGGTATTTCCGACTTTGCTAGAGCGTGATTTTAATATTCCTCCCATGGCAGAATTATTGGCAGAAGCGGGACAAATTTCAGCAGCACAGGCCAAATACGCCAAGCGCTTGGAGCAGGTATAGCTATGTCTTTTGTAGAAACTCAGCAGCTATTTATGGCGCATATTAGAGATCCAGACAACCAACCTGCACCTGAAGGCATAGAAGCTCGGCGCTTAAAAATCTATCAAGAGCTGTTTTTTAATAATGTCGAAGGCTTCGTGAGCAGTGCGTTTCCTGTACTTAAAAGCTTGTATACCAATGAAGATTGGTTGACGTTAATTAGACTATTTTTTGTTAAGCACAATTGTCATTCGCCATACTTTTTAGAGATTAGCAAAGAGTTCTTGCAGTTTTTACAAACAGAATACGAGCCCTCAGAAGCCGATCCTGAGTTCTTGTTAGAGCTTGCTCATTATGAATGGCTAGAGCTAGATGTGGCAACGACCGTTGAAGCAAAGAATGAGCTTTCGATTGAAGTCCAAGCGCTTGCAGATGTTGAAATTAGCTTGGCAAGTACAACCCGAATTGCACATTATCAATATCCAGTTCATCAGATCAGTGAAACCTTTCGCCCGACTAAAACAGCAGGACAAACGTATAGCTTTGCACTGTATAGAGACGAAGAGGACGATGTTCAGTTTGTCGCACTAAATCCGATGACGGCCTTAATGTTGTCAGTGATTGAAGCCAATGATGGTATGCAACTCACTGACATTATAGATATTATCGCGCAGCAAGTGCCTCAGTTTACTGTTGAGCAGCTACAGCAAGGGGCACAGCATACACTAGCTGAATTCGCTGATCTTGGCATTATCAAAACAAAAAACCTTTAAGCTATTGGCAACATCGACTATTATACGGCCTGTTTTTGTCGTGCTTAAACTCGGACTAGGGCGCTAGTCAATGCTTTCTGCTGCTATGCAGTTGGTGCGAGTTGTAAAATTAAAGGTAGTATCTATGTCTAAAGGTGACTTTAAAGATCCGTTCAATGCAAAGTATTTCCTTGCATTTGTTGCTGTATTCGCTGGAATTGGCTGTTTAAACGCGATTCTAGGCTGGGCAACAGCGCTTGCATAAGTCAAGCTGAACGTATTTACCTAGAGGCTGCTTTTTGCAGCCTTTTTCGATTGTATACACGTATACTGCTCACTAAATCGTTCGCTTTTCCTCCACCCTGACACACAAAGTCACTCAGTCGGTTTCAACCGGATAGAAAATTGTTATAATCTCACTCTTTTGTAATAAACTTAAAGCAAAGCAATTATGACGACAGAGAATATGTCATTGATCAAAAATAGTATCGCGACGGTTCCTAATTACCCAAAACCTGGGATTATGTTCCGTGACGTGACTTCACTTCTAGCAAATCCTGCTGCGTTTAAGGCAACAATTGATGCGTTCGTTGCAGTTTATAAAGATGGCGGCTTCACTAAAATCATCGGTACTGAGTCTCGTGGTTTTATCTTCGGTGCACCATTGGCGTATGAGTTAGGTATTCCTTTTATTCCAGTAAGAAAGCCGGGTAAATTACCACGTGAGGTAATTAGCCAGTCTTACCAGCTTGAATATGGTGAAGATACGCTTGAGTTACACTCAGATGCGATTGAAGCAGGTGATAAAGTGCTACTTGTTGATGATTTACTTGCAACAGGTGGTACTATTGAAGCAACAGCAAAACTGGTTAAACGCTTAGGCGGTGAAGCCACTGATGCTGCGTTTGTTATTTCATTACCTGAGCTTGGTGGTGAAAAGAAAATCAATGATCTTGGGATCAAAATCCTTTCACTTGTAGAGTTCGAAGGCGAATAAGCATGAGCTATCAGGTTCTGGCGCGAAAATGGCGTCCGCAAAACTTCCATGAATTAATGGGGCAAGAGCATGTTAAACAAGCTCTGGTCAACGCACTCAATGAAAAGCGTTTACACCATGCCTATTTATTCACCGGAACACGTGGTGTGGGCAAAACAACCATTGCTAGGATCTTTGCTAAAAGCCTTAACTGCGAACAAGGCGTTACTTCAACGCCTTGTGGTCAGTGTAGTGCCTGTACTGAGATTGAAACTGGTAAGTTTATCGATTTAATCGAAATTGATGCGGCTTCTCGTACAAAAGTTGAAGACACACGAGAAATCTTAGACAATGTACAATATGCACCAACTCGTGGTCGCTACAAGGTTTATCTCATCGATGAAGTGCATATGCTGTCAAAGCACAGTTTTAATGCGCTCCTGAAAACCTTAGAAGAGCCGCCAGAGCATGTAAAATTCTTGCTCGCCACAACCGATCCACAAAAGTTGCCTGTGACTATTCTGTCTCGTTGTTTGCAGTTCAATCTGAACGCAATGACCCAAGGACAAATAGTTGAACAGCTAGAGAAAATCCTGCCGCTAGAGCAAGTTGCCTTTGATCCAGTAGCGCTACAAACGTTAGCGAAGGCCGCTGATGGCAGTATGCGTGACGCACTAAGTTTGACTGATCAGGCTATTGCACAAACAAATGGCAATTTAACGGTGCCTGCAGTGCAATCTATGCTGGGACTGATGGATAGTGCGCATGCGGTCATTTTGCTGTCTGCAATTTTATGCCATGACGGTGAAGCCTTACTCGTTGCGATTGAAAAAATAGCACTACAAAACGGTAATTTTGTCAGTGTGCTGGACGATTTAATTGCGTTATTGCATGTTATTCAGCTCACTCAACTCGTGCCTAGTGCTGCGCGGTTATCAAATTTTGATAACAACGACATCAAACTATTTGCCGAGCAATTAGCACCGCAACAGGGCCAGTTGTTGTATCAACTGCTGCTAAATGGCAAAAAAGACCTAAAGTGGGCACCCGAGCCTAAACTTGGGTTTGAGATGGTCATGCTGCGCTTGATGGCGTTCGAAAAAGAAAGTCATAGTGTAGTGCCTAGCGCTCCTGTGAGCCAAGAGACTTCTGAAAAGCAAAGCAAAGTAGGGGATTTACGAGCGCTGTTAAAAAAGCCAACAGAAGATAATGCAACGGTAGCAGCATCACCTCAGGTGCAGCCGACAGCAACACCTACATATGCACCAGAAGCAACGACACCAGCCGCGCAACAAACAACACAGTATGAGCCTCTGTCGCAAACGCCTGCTAAGCAAAGCCAAGCACCAGTTGCCTCTGTGCCATCTGAGGCGGAGATGGCCAACCAATACGACAGCATCATGTCACAGACGGTAGAGCAGGGGTTCCAAGAACAAGTTCCTGCACATCATCATGACGGTGCGCCAGTTGATGATGCTGCATACGCGCAAATGGCATCGCAAAACCAAGAGGAATGGCCTCAACCTGAGGTGCAAAACCAAAGCGCTTCAGAACCTGCGGCTACGGCCAGTGTTACTGAGCAGCAAAACCAAGCCCAGTCAGCAATAGCACGAATTTTAAAAAATCGTAATATCTCTGGGGCGGGTCGATTGGTGGGAGCCAATGGTGAGGTAAAAAAGTCTGAGGCGCCTAGTGCGCCAATGCTAAAAGAGCAAGCGCCAGCCACAACGGTAAGCACACCTGAGTATCAGTCTGAGCCGCGACGTGCACAGCCGGCAGCACCTCGCTTGGCACCAAAAAAGCAAAAGAAAGAAGCGTTTCAAGAACGCCACAAACCTATTACGGAAAATTTAGCGCCAGAATTGCTAGAGCAGTTATCACCAATAAAACAAGATGATAACGAACAAAGTATTCAAGTGGAGATCCCTGCACCGGAAAACTTTGTTAGTCCAATCAGTGACATTAAGTTTGCTCACCAAAGCGACGATTGGGCAAACATGATTGAAAAGATGCAATTAGGCGGCCGAATTCGCCAGTATGCATTACACAGCGTGATAACGCAGCAAGGCGCGCAGGTACAATTGCAAGTCGATGCGAGTCAACAGCACTTAGACTCCGCAGTGCTGAGAGAGAAACTAACAGAGAGCCTAAGCGCATTACTCGAGCAGCCAATCGAGCTTGAGATTAACTATATCGACACGGTAAATAACACGCCGTTTTTGGTACAGCAACAACTAGATGAGCATAGGCTTGTCCAAGCTAAAGCGGCGATGCGTGACGATCCACTCGTCAGCGCATTTGTTCAAGAGTTTGACGCAATGCTTGACGAAAATAGCGTTCAGGCATTGTAATTAAGGGCGTTAGCCCTTATCTTTTATCACAGTAAACCAAATTGAAGTATAAGAGAGCAGAATATGTTTAAAGGCGGAATGGGCAACATCATGAAGCAGGCGCAGCAAATGCAAGAGCGCATGGAAAAAGCCCAAGAAGAGATCAAGAGCCTAGAAGTAACAGGTGAAGCAGGCGCAGGTTTAGTTAAAGTAACTATGCTTGGTAGCCACAACGTACGTCGCGTAGAAATCGACGAAAGCCTAATGGAAGACGACAAAGACATGATCGAAGACCTACTAGCCGCTGCGGTAAATGACGCAGTTCGCCGCGTAGGTGAAGAAACGCAAAAGCGCATGTCAGAAGTCACCGGCGGCATGCAAATGCCTCCAGGCTTTAAAATGCCGTTTTAACCTCAAGGTTATGAACTAAAACGTTTTTATTCTTACTGTCCTCGTATGGGACAAGCCGGGGATAAAAATTAACGAAAGCTCAGGTAATAAAGTGCCTGAGCTTTTTTGTTTCTAGCAGTTAGATATAAATTATCCAAGCCTCAGGTTACTTAAAAACCAATTGCCCAGGTTCATCGAAGAGCAGCTTGCATAAGACAAGCTACTTTGCCTGATCCGTTAAAATTATCATCTCAATCTACTTTTTTATTGAAAAAGAGGGTTCTAAATGCATTTAAACCGAGTCTATAGCACGAAATTTCAGAGTTTTTTCACCGAAAATTAGTTTTATCTATTTGAATAATAAAGCTTTTATTTTATGTGGAATTGTTCTAACTTAAGTGTGTCAGTAACGAACTATTCTAAATATGGAGATGGATTTATGAAGTATCAAAATCAACTTGACCAGCTAAAAAGTGGCAGTTTAACGCGCGCTCAAATGACCACTTTACAAGAAAATGCGCTACGCATTTTCAACAAAGGAGATAAAGACGCAAAGTTAATACTTGATGCGATCCCATATAGTAAGCCTGCAGATACATCAATTTTATTTATGGGCTTTTGTCCCGAAGCTGATTTTTCAAATAGATTAGATATTTTTTGGAAAGAAAATGGGATTTGTCGTTTTGACTATCTAGAGAGTAAAGTTCAGGTAAATCGATGGTATGAAGTTTGTGCAGGTGACCTTATTGTCCTTAAAAAGCGTGAACAATTTGGTAAAACCATGAAGCTACACGGTTTCGGAAGAGTAACTAAGATATGCCATGATGATGAGAATGTTCGTTATTTTGAAGTTAACTGGGCAGTGCAATCAAGAGAAATTGAAGTACCTCTGATGGGTTGTAACAGTACTGTTGATATCAAACCCATGAAAATGGTAGAGCAAGAAATGCCCGAAGCGTTTTGGCATTGGCTTAATCTATAAAGGGTGAATAAAATGAAAAACATAGTATTAGTCAGAGGTCCAGAATTCTTGGCCGCGCAGGCTTTAGCTGGTTATGGTTGGCGTGAAATTAATTTGAGTAAGTTTAATTCTTTTGTTGAAGTTGATGAGTTTATTAAAGAGAGAGGAATCGATATCGGTAGGCAAAGAAACCAAATCAAGCGATTTTTCGAAATTTCAGCTGGTGATGTCGTAATAGTTCCGGTAAGTCGGGCAGTGTTAATTGGGGTTGCAGTTGGTGAAAAGTCATTCGCTGAAACACCTTGGAATGGAGCTAACCGAGTCGCGGTCAATTTCTTTAAACAGTCTGATGGTAATTTGGTTAAAATCCCAAGGTATCAATTAACCGAAGGCTTACAAAGCAGATTAAAGATAAGGATGTCGATTGCCAACCTCAATGAGTTTAGAGAAGAAATAGCGGCTTATGTTGAAAAGCTAGAGCAAAATTTAGAGATAAAATTCGACTCAGAATTTCAAACACGAGTAGAAGTAGAATTGAAACATATTGAACGTAGTTTGCTAGATAGGTTAATAACAGGGCAATCTAGGTTAGAAAGTGGTGGTTATGGTCTAGAAAAGCTAATTGCTGAACTATTAGAAATAGAAGGTTATCAAGCGCATATTATGTCAAAAAGTCAGACAAATGATCATTCTGATATTGATATAAGAGCGGAAAAAAGTGATGACTTTTCTGGGACAAATATTGTGTATGTTCAGTGTAAGCATCACTCTGGAACAACTAGCAATTGGGGAGTTGATCAGTTAATTGAATTTGAAAAAGAAACCCCAAATGTCAGCTTATGGTTGATTACCACAGGTGTTGTTTCAGATGAAGTTAAAGAATATGCAAGTGAGCATGGGGTAAGTGTTATGGAAGGAGAAGCATTGGCTGCCAAAATAATCTCTCAAGTTGATAAGCTGTCTGTTTCAACTAAAGAAAAACTTGGGCTATCTGTACTTCCTAAGTTACTTTAATCTATCTATACGGAAATTAAATGAGTAAACGTGCACTAGTTTTTCCCCCCAATTTTAAGCTGGTTTTTTATGCGATGGCAGTGATGTGCCTCGTACAGGTGTTGGGTGGTATTTTTGGTTTACCCGTCTACCGTTTTGGGATTGTACCGCATAACGTGCATCATTTGAGTGGGGTATTCACCGCGCCTTTTGTGCATGGTAGCTGGGGACATTTGCTGAGTAATTTGCTCGGCTTAAGTATTAGCGGCTATTTGGCAGCGAGATTACCAAGGTTTAAGCGAGCAACACTTTTTATTGTGTTTGCTACAGGGCTGTTGGTTTGGCTGTTTGCAGGGCACGCTAATCACATTGGTGCATCAGGCATTGTAATGGGTTACTTTGGCTTACTGCTGGGTGCTGCGCTCTTCAATCGCGATGTGCTTGGTATTGTTAGTTTTATAGCTTTGCTGGTATTGACTTACTATGCCAACATTAGTTTTTTAGCGACGTTGTTTGATTTTTCAGCCCAAACCAGTAGTTCAAGCCATATTTTTGGCTTTTTAAGCGGATTAGGCGGGGCATACTTAACCAAGCAAAAGCGTATGTCTCGGCGTTAAAGCTGCATAACCTACCAGTGACGGCAGGTTATGCTTTGGGATTTAAGTTATTACCAGATACGAACGCGCTCTTCTGGTGCTAGGTACAGTTTGTCGCCCGGTTTAACGTCAAACGCTTTATACCATGCATCATGGTTGCGAGGCGCAAGGGCTCTAAATTGACCCGGTGCGTGTGTACCTGCGCGAAGTTGGTTTAGCATGCTTTGCTCAGTGCGCTTTTCTTTCCATACTTGTGCCCAAGCAAGGAAGAAGCGTTGGTCGCCTGTCAGGCCATCAATTACCGGTGCTTCTTTGCCGTTTAGGCTCAGCTTATAGGCATGGTAAGCCATCGCAAGGCCACCCACATCCCCAATGTTTTCGCCAAGGCTGTTACGACCATTTACAAAGTTACCTTCAATAGGCTCATATTTGCTGTATTGTGCCGCGAGCTTGTCTGCTTTTTCTTCGAAAGCAGCGCGGTCGGCATCGGTCCACCAGTTACGCTGAATACCATTGGCATCGGATTTTGAGCCTTGGTCGTCAAAGCCGTGCCCCATTTCGTGGCCTATTACCGCGCCAATACCGCCGTAGTTTACTGCAGGATCTGCATTTGGGTCGAAGAATGGCGGTTGTAAAATTGCCGCAGGGAAAACGATTTCATTAAACGAGCTGTTGTAGTAGGCGTTAACGCGTTGTGGTGTCATACCCCAGCGGTTACGATCGGTTTTCTCAAGCTCTTTGGCGATACTGTCATTGCGGAAAAACTCACGTAGGTTTTTCACATTCGTCATTAAGTTATCGCGGGTTAAGGTTAACCCATCAAATGATTGCCATTTATCAGGGTAGCCAATCTTAGGCGTAAATGCGGCAAGTTTTGCTTGAGCATTTACTTTTGTTTCTTCCCCCATCCAGTCTAAGCTTTCAATCCTTTCACCAAGCGCGGTGCGCAGGTTTTCAACCAATTCTGACATTTGTTTTTTAGAAGACTCTGGGAAGTAACGGGCAACGTAAACTTTACCAATTGCAAAGCCAAGCGACGTAGTGCCAGACATTTCGCTTATTGCGCGTTTCCAACGAGCACGTGGTTCTTGTTGACCACTTAAATGTTTGCCATAAAATTCAAAGTTAGTATTGAAGATATCTTCAGACAGCAGCGACGCATTGCCGCTAATTGCGTGATAAGTTAAGTAGTCTTTCCAAACGGCCAAGTCTTCAGAGTTGATAAGCGCAATCATTGCTTTAATCGGCTCTGGCTGAGACATATTTAGCTGAGGCACTTTGTAGCCTGTTTCAGCAAAATATAAATCCCAATTAAAGCCTGGGTACTGTGTTGCTAGCTCGTCACGTTTAACTTGATTTAACGTGAGGTCGCGGTTTCTGCGTTTTTCACGTGGCCAATGGCCCTCTGCAATTTTAGTTTCAAGTGCAAGAATGGCTTCTGCGCGCTCAGTCGGCTTGTCTTTACCCGCAAATTTAAGCATATCGGCAATATGTGCAACGTATGCTTCGCGAGTTTTAACAAAACGCTCAGCTTGTTCTAAATAGTAAGAGCGATCTGGTAGTCCAAGTCCGCCAGCACCCATCGACATCTCATATTTATTTGGGTCTAGACGGTTAAACCACATCCCGCCGCCGATCGGCGCATTTACGCCAGTTAGCCAAGATTGTCCAAATGCTTTGGTGAGGCCGTCAGTGTTGTTAATGGCGTCAATGTCAGCAAGTAGTGGTTGAATAGGCTTAATACCAAGCTTATTTAGGGTTTCAACATCCATATAAGCATTGTAAAAATCGGCAATCAGCTGCTCTTCGGCGTTTAGGTTTTCGCCGTTAGCAATCTCCTCGATAATGGTTTTTACTTGTTCTTCACTGCGTTCAGCAAGTGCTGAGAATGCACCAAAACGCGTTTTGTCTGCTGGCATTTCGTAGTTTTTGTACCAAGTGCCGCTGGCGTACATAAAGAAGTCATCGCCAGGCTTTACACTTTCATCGCGTGCACTGAGGTCAACCCCAAAGCTGCCAAGTTCGGCCTTACCAGTTGCTACTGCTGCGTTTTCTGTTTTTTGAGTTTCACTTGTTGTGACTTGTGGCTCAGAGCAAGCCGTCAGCATAACGGCTGCAAGTGCACTTGCTATTATCGTTTTTTTCATTATGTAGTCTCATCTATTTCGAGAAGTGGGCCCAACAGTTGTCTAATTGTGCTTACTATCGGGAATGGAACCATTGTCGAGTGAATACGCTTTTGCTGCAAGCATTTGAGTCGAATTGTTGGGAAATTCGCGATGAATGCATTTTCAAACTGTAAAATGAGTGGAGAGGTATGAAATAGGATCAAGCTTTAAATCAACAACAATATCCCTTATCATTTCGGCATTGTTATCAGTGTTTTTGCACTGAATGGGCCACAAGAAACGAATTTATGCAATTATCACCAAGTTTAACGGCGCTTATTGAAGCGCTGCGTTGTTTACCTGGCATTGGGCCTAAGTCTGCACAGCGTATTGCCTTTCATTTATTAGAGCGAGACAGAGAGGGGGGCAGCCAACTAGGACAAAGCCTTACTCATGCGATGCAAGCCATCGGTCATTGCTCAAGCTGCCGAACATTTAGTGAGGTTGAGGTGTGTGATATTTGCCAAAGTATCAAGCGCCAAGACACAGGGCTGCTTTGTGTGGTTGAATCACCAACGGATGTATTGGCGATAGAGCAAACAGGGCAATTTAACGGTTTATATTTTGTGCTGATGGGACATCTATCACCTTTGGATGGTATTGGTCCCAATGAAATAGGCCTTGATGTTCTTGAGCGTAAGCTAAGTGCTGGCAATATTAACGAAGTTATCTTAGCGACCAACCCAACGGTAGAAGGTGAGGCAACGGCGCATTATATTTCCGAGTTATGTCATAAATATCAAGTTGAAGCGTCTCGTATTGCTCACGGTATGCCAGTTGGCGGTGAGTTAGATCTGGTAGACGGTATGACGCTGATGCATGCGTTTAGTGGGCGGAAGAAACTCTAATCTAGCTCTTGTTGTCAAAAGCCCTGATTTTTGATCGTTTAACCCAAAAAGCAGGGCGGCTTGTTAAAAATTTTGTTCAGTCTCTTGAAAGTTTTCTCTCCTCCCCCATATACCTAGCATATTGGTAAGAACACTGCATTAATTGCTTATATTGGAGAGAACAATGTCCGCAGCTCAAAAAGAAACATTAGGCTTTCAAACAGAAGTCAAACAATTACTAAACCTAATGATCCACTCTTTATACTCAAATAAAGAGATCTTTTTACGCGAGTTAGTATCTAACGCTTCAGACGCAGCTGACAAACTACGTTACCTAGCTTTGCAAAATGGCGATCTTTATGAAGGCGATGCAGAGCTACGTGTTCGCTTAAGCGTAAACAAAGATGCAAAAACCATCACCATTTCTGACAATGGTATTGGTATGACGCGTGACGAAGTGATCAGTTCACTTGGTACTATCGCAAAATCTGGTACAGCTGATTTCTTTAAAAACCTAACAGGCGACCAAGCAAAAGACTCGCAGCTGATTGGTCAATTCGGTGTTGGTTTCTATTCTGCATTCATTGTTGCTGATAAAGTAACGGTTCGTACGCGTAAAGCGGGTGAGTCAGAAGCAGTTGAATGGGAATCGCAAGGTGAAGGCGATTTCACAATTGCTGAAATTGAAAAAGCAGAGCGTGGTACAGAGATCACACTACATCTTCGTGAAGAGGAAAGTGAGTTCCTTGAAACTTACCGTCTTCGCGGTATTGTGACTAAATACTCGGATCACATTTCAATTCCTGTTGAACTTTATAAAGACCCAGTTCCTGAATCTGAAGGCCCAGATGGCGAGAAAATTGAAGCGCAACCTGGCGAGTGGGAAGCTATCAACAAAGCCACTGCACTTTGGACTCGCGATAAATCAGAGATCAGCGACGAAGAATATAAAGAATTTTATAAGCATGTTGGTCATGATTGGGAAGAACCACTCACTTGGGCACACAATAAAGTAGAAGGTAAAACTGAATATACCAGCCTACTTTACATCCCTAAAAAGGCACCTTTCGATTTATACAATCGTGAGCGTCAAGCTGGGCTTAAGCTTTATGTGCAACGCGTATTTATTATGGATGACGCAGAGCAATTTATGCCGAGCTACCTGCGCTTCGTGAAAGGCTTACTAGATTCTAACGATCTACCACTCAACGTATCTCGTGAGATCTTACAAGATAACAAGATCACTCAAGCTATTCGTAAAGGCTGTACGTCTCGCGTACTTAAAATGCTTGAGCGCATGGGTAAAAACAAACCAGAAGATTACCAAGCATTCTGGAATGAGTTTGGTAATGTGATCAAAGAAGGTCCAGCTGAAGATTTCGCAAACAAAGATGCTATTGCAAAACTATTGCGCTTTAGCTCTACGCATACTGATGAGAAAACACAAAACGTATCGCTTGAGCAGTACATTGAGCGCATGAAAGAAGGCCAAGATAAGATTTACTATGTCGTGGCTGATAGCTTTGAAGCGGCGAAGAGCTCACCGCATCTTGAGATCTTCCGTAAGAAAGGCATTGAAGTTCTACTCTTGTCAGATCGTGTTGATGAGTGGATGATGAGCCATCTCACTGAATTCAACGAGAAGCCACTTCAGTCAATCACGCGTGGTGATCTTGACTTAGGTGATATGGATGACGAAGAAACGAAGAAAGCACACGAAGAAAGTGAGAAAGAAGTTGAAGGCTTAGTTGAGCGAGTGAAAACAGCACTTGGCGATAAAGTGAAAGAAGTACGCTTTACGCACCGCTTAACAGATTCTCCAGCGTGTGTGGTCGCAGATGATCATGATATGAGCTCACAAATGCAAAAGCTAATGGAGCAGGTGGGTCAAGCCGTGCCTGAGTCTAAGCCGGTATTTGAACTTAACCCAGAGCACCAATTGGTTAAGCATTTGAATAATGAGCAAGACGAAGACAAGTTTGGACAGTGGGCAGAAGTACTACTAGATCAAGCAATGCTTGCAGAGCGTGGTAGCCTGAAAGATCCAGCGGGCTTTGTAAGTCGTCTTAACAAGCTAATGCTAGACCTACAAAAGTAAAATTAATTAGGTAATAGGTATAGCTAATTGAAAAAGCCAGTCATTGTTTAGTGACTGGCTTTTTTGTGTTTGTTGATGAGAGTATATATTGAGGCTATACCAGTTGTATTAAGTAAATGATCTATCTTGAAGCGGGGAAATAGCTTTAGTAGCACCGCTCTCGCGTCCTGCTACCGCTAAGGTACCTATATCCATATAGGCAAGGCAAAAATTTTGCTATTTAGTTGTTCTAAATGAGAAATTTTTAACGAAGCTAATATGCTATTTCACCCTTCAAATTGATTAGAGAATTAATTCAATT
>NZ_PNDS01000155.1 GCF_005886535.1 Pseudoalteromonas sp. S2755 | reverse complement strand
AGAGCAGGAAGATGAACCTGAACTGGAGCCTGAACAGCCTTTAACAGACTCTGAGCAAACGGAGTCAGGGCATTTATCTGGTATACTGGATGACGAGGATGCTATTCCGGAATTATCTGAAGAATTGGTGGAAGAAACATTACAGTCCGATCTAGCCAATGAAGCAGATTTTAGTGATGAGAATGTTCAAGCTGACGAAGACAGTGAATTTGAAGATCCTGATTTAAAAAGTGTTGATGAGTTATTACAGGAGCTTCAAACCGAAGAGCAGTTTGAGTTGGATGCTGAGCTTGAAGATGACTTTTCGGATGAAGAAGTCGAAATTGAGCTGGGAGATGATCCACTTAATGACGAAGTGGACTTATTGGCAGAGGAAGAATTTCTTGACGAAGAAGATCTGCAACCAAGCGCAGAGCTAGAGAGTTATCCTGAACTGGATCTGGGCGAAGAACTTGAAACTACTGACTCGCAAAGCGAAACCGAAAAAGCATTATCAGAAGCGTTATCCAATGACGCCCAATTTGATATCGAAGGTGGACTTGATGACGAGCTTCTCGACGATGAAATTTCTGGCTTTGATGAAGATGATTTGCCTGAATTTAGTGCGGACTTTGACGAAGATACTTTGCTTGAAGA
>NZ_PNDS01000154.1 GCF_005886535.1 Pseudoalteromonas sp. S2755 | reverse complement strand
GTTAAAAATTTCTTATTTAGAGCAACTAAATAGCAAAATTTTTGCCTTGTTATCGACAAGGTTTTCTCGCCTCAAAATAGACCACTTAATTAAGATAATTGGGATTACTTGTGATTGAGTGATTGACCACGAGAAAGATTAAACACCAGCGGGGTTTGTTAAATCTTGAATTGAAATGAATAGTTATGAATTTAACGATTTTCTAGTTTAATTATTTTTATTTTATTGAAATGTATGGATATAAAATGATTTCAGTCTGAAGCTTTGTGGTTTAAGTTAAGTTTACTGGAATGGTTTTGCTTGATTTTTTTGTTAACATTCACAACTACAAAGAACTGGAAAGTTGCCTTTCCAGTTCTTTTCGAATGTTATAAGCTCTTTTTAGGTGGCAGTACAACGTTTGAGAAGATAAGGCCAGCGATAAGAGACATAAATATTAAAAAGGTTTGTTGGCCAATATGGTCCGCATGAACAAAGCTTTGGCCTTCAATTAAAGAATTAAGTCCAATATAGGTTTTAGAACCAGGGACCAACACAATCAAACCTTGCATTGCAACAATGGACGCAGGGGCATTTACCACACGGTTAAAGATATTACTAAAGACACCCACTGCAAATGCACCTACAAAAGTACCAAGTGCATAATCAAAGTAAACCGCAGAGCTGATACTGGCTGCGTAGGCGATAAAGCCTGATGCGAGTGACCAACTTGCATGGCGTAACTTTGTTCTAAAGATAATAACTAGGCTGCTACAAAGTAATAGCACTGCAAGCCAAGCCGTCCAACGTGGTAATGGTGATGGTTGTATAAAATCAACTTGTCCAAAAAACGCAAACCCTAAACTGATCCCCAAAAATGCACCGAAGTAGAGCTTAAAGAGCAACATAATAGAGTCCATGACTCTAGCGGTGCCTGACACTAGATGACGAGCCGATAATTCCGCAAACCCAAGCGCCAGCGCCAAGCCAGGTATAAACACGATAATGGCCGAAAGTACCACCAAACGGATGTTGACCTGCGGGTCAATGTACACAGACACAGCGCAGGCAGCAACCGCTGATACGATGGCGACCAAAGGCTCAAGCATATGTGTTACGCGTTTGGAAATACTTGCCCAAAGCACGAATATGTAGACCACAAGCGATATTAGCGCCGACCACCAAACGTCATTCCAGCTAGTTCCCATCAGCATCGCAAATGCGCCACTTGAGGTTGCAAATGCAAGACCCGTCATTAACTTATTATAAGGGGGCTTAGCGTGCAAAATGGCTTCAAGGCATTGTTCAGCTTCTTGGATTGAAAGCTCACCAGATAACACGCGTGTTGCGACGTCATCCGTATCTGCCAATGAACCTAAATCATGATCGCCGGGATCAACTCGCGCCACATGGGTATATTCTTCTTCATGACCTTCGGTCCAAATTACAAAAGTGACAGATGTCGGAGACATGACAAAGGAAGACTTTAGCCCTAGGTGAGTGGCTATTTCCATTAAATGTGCTTCGAGTCGATAGGCAGGGGTACCGTATTTGTGAAGCATTTTGCCTAACTTCACAATAAAGCGGCGTTTCTCTGTAAAGGTTGCGTTATTCAACGAAAGAGAACCTTAAATATGTAATGCCAATTCTACTGAATGAAGCGAATTGGCGAAAATGTTAAAAAAGTATGGTGTTTGAAATTAAAAAAATCAAACTGAGCTCATCATGGGTACGCGCTGCTAGTAAGGTACATATCATTGCTTTTACTAGATTTTAGTTATGTTTTTGCACACGAATTTGATATTCGCAACAGACTATTTGCATAGGTAAATTTGGCGGCCAAGATTGCTGCGAATTCTATCCAGATTCTCAGTAATGTCTATAGTTTTGGCCGCAAATATTTGCATTTTTTATAAGCAGGTATCAGCGCTACATTTATTGCTAAGCGCTAAGAGTTACGATGATTCTCTGATCTGCAATGACACATCCACCAAGGTTCTAACGGCAGGTTGCGATTTGTTTAAAATTTCGGATAACGTATGGCATGTCCGCTTACCGATGTCGTCGGCATCAATTCTAACGCTCGTTAATGCGGGCTTCATCAGCTGGGAGTCTTGCAAGTCATCAAAACCGACAACTTTGATGTCTTCACCAGGTACCAGTCCATGTTCGCGCATGGCTTCAATTGCACCGTATGCAATGACGTCACTAAAGCAAACGATAGCTTTTATCTCTTTATGGTTAGTGATGAGAGTATTAAACGCTTCTCGGCCCCCTTGGCGATTGGTTGGAGCAGCGATCGCAGGTTGCGCTTCATTTAATCCATTGAGCTTTAAAGCGCTTTGGAAACCAGACAGTCGCTCATGGTAATCTGAAATTTCGGGAGTACCACCCAGAAAAGCAATGTCTTTTATGCCTTGCTCAATGAGGTGAGTCGTTGCTAGGTGAGTCCCTTTTTTATTGTCAGGTAGAATACAGGGGGCTTTCGCGAAGGCCACTTCACGCATAATGGTAATAACTGGAAATCCAGAGTCAGCCAATTGGTCCAGCCACTCTCGTGGGGTACTTGGTGCAGGCACCATAACAAAGGCACAAACATTGTATTCTTTTAGTGTGTTTACGACTTGGCGCTGGCGACTAAAATCTTCACCTGTATTTACCAGCATAGGCACCATACCTAATGCGTAAATATGCTTTTCTAATCCGACAGCAAGCTGAGCAGAGTACGGGTTAGTTAAGTCGTTGATAACAACCGCAACAAGATTAGACTTTTTACTACGTAACGCTGCTGCATCGCGATTATAAACGTAACCCAGTTTTTCGATTGCTTTTAGTACTTTCTCTTTGCTTTTATCGCTGACTTTATCACTATGGGTTAGGACAAGGGATACTGTTGATTTAGAAACTTGTGCCTCTTCGGCAACATCAAAAATGGTAACCTTAGCGAGTTTTTTATCATTGTTCATGCTAATTCGTATCAATTATGGCTGGTTAAGTGAGTAAGTGTACATCAAGTTTTCATCGCATTAAATCGCAAATCTATGCACATTTCCCGATAATCGTTATATGATCACCCGCTAAACGCCGAAGATAGGTAAATACAGTGAAATTATTAAAACAAATCACATTTATCATATTAATGACCGCCGTATCATATACGGTATGTGCACAAGAGCAGGGCTACATGACACCTTCGCCAGAGCTGGCAAAGCTTGTCGATGCGCCATTGATCCCAACCTCTAAATTGAGTGCGAATGGCAATTGGTTGGCATTGTTACAGCGCAATAGGGTACTTACGCTCGATGAGCTTGGGCAGCCAGAACAAGCGCTTGCTGGGATAAAGTTCAATCCGAAAACCTTTATGAGGACCTCCAGCCGCCAATACAGTTCTATTGAGTTTAAACATGTGGCAACCGGTGCTTTAGTTAAGGTGACAGGTCTACCAAAAGGCAAGATCAAGTCGCCAAGCTGGAGCTCAGATAGCCGCTATCTTGCGTTTATTCTTGAACAAGAGAATAGTGCTACGCTTTGGACTTACGATATTGAGCAGCGCAATCTTAAGCAGCTTACTCAATCAACATTAAATGGCGTGGTGACTTCAACGCCGTACCGCTGGCTGCCAGATAGCACTGCAATTATCGCGAATATTGCTATTAATCATGGCAAACAGCCAAGCGCAAAAGATAAATCCAGCTTAACGCCAATCGTACAAACCACATCTGGCAAAAAAGCATCGACACGTACTTATCAGAATTTATTGTCTAGTCCCTATGATATTCAGCTATTTAAGTTTTATTCTGAGGGACAGTTAATCAAGCTAAACCTGAATGCTAATGCGCAGCAAATTGGTAACCCAACGTACCTTAAGCACTTCTCGGTTTCGCCAGACTCTACCAATCTAGTGGTGGGTATGATGGCCGATCCTTTTTCATTCCAAGTGCCTTACAGTCGGTTTCCAGCGGTATGGCAAGTGTGGGGAATGCGCGGTTATCCATTATTTGAAGTTACAAGGCAGCCACTAGCCGACGCACTGCCTGCGGGCTTCGATAGCGTAAGAGAAGGCCCTCGAAAGATCCAGTGGCGTGACGACCATGGCGCGACGCTAATATGGGCCGAAGCGCAAGATGGTGGGGATATGAGTGCGAAGGTTGACTATCATGATCACCTTTACACGATTAGTTCGCCATTCAAAAAAGAACCTGAACTTTTCGCAAAAGTAGAACGTCGTTTTTCGAGTATTGAATGGGCCGATAATAATGTCGCGATTTTGAATGAGTGGCGCTTTGCCGATCGCAGTGTTCGCTCGTCAGTATTTTCTCCGCGTAATCCAGAGCAAAATCGCGTGGTGTTCTCAGAGCGCAGTTATAATGATGCATACAAAGATCCTGGCAACTTTGTATATGAAAATAGTGATTTAGGTTCAAGAGTATTGAAGTTAGTTGGAGGCCGGTATTTGTTTTTAACAGGCAACGGTGCATCAGAGAAAGGCAACATTCCTTTCTTAGATCGTTATGACGTTAAAACCAACACTTCAACTCGTATTTGGCAGTCGAGTGAACCTTATTACGAAAGGGTGCGTGCAATGTTAGATGACGAAGGGATGCGCTTTATTACCGTGCGTGAATCACGCCAAGAACAACCTAACTTTTTTGTCCGTGATTTGCAGTTTGATACTTTGGAGCAGCTAACTAAGTTTGCGCACCCTTACCCTGCATTTAAAGGCGTTGTAAAAGAGCAAATCAAGTACAAACGTGATGATGGCGTTGAGCTGTCCGGTAATCTTTATCTTCCTACAGATTATGACCCATCAAAAGGCCGTATACCTGTGCTGATGTGGGCTTATCCGCTTGAGTTTAAAGATAAAGCCGTTGCTTCGCAGGTACGCGAATCACCTTACCAATTTCCATATATTGGCTATTGGGGACCAATGCCCTATTTAGCAAAAGGTATTGCTGTTTTTGATGATCCGACGATGCCGATTGTGGGGGCAGGTGACGCGCAACCAAATGATACATTTAGGCAGCAATTGGTTGCCAGTGCAAAGGCAGCTGTTGATACCTTAGTAGAAAAAGGTATAGCAGATCCAAAGCGCATTGCGATTGCGGGGCATTCGTATGGGGCGTTTATGGTAGCTAACTTACTCGCCCATAGTGACTTGTTTGCCACCGGCATTGCGCGAAGCGGGGCTTATAATCGTACCTTGACGCCATTTGGTTTTCAGGGGGAGCCGCGTAACTTCTGGGAAGCGCAAAACGTCTATGCCTCTATGTCTCCTTTTTTCCACGCGGAAAAAATCAACGAGCCTATGTTGATGATCCATGGAGAGGAAGATCCAAATTCAGGTACTTTTCCTATGCAGTCTAAACGTATGTTTGCTGCAATGAATGGTTTAGGTGGTAATGCAAGGCTAGTGATGTTGCCAGAAGAAGGCCATGGATATAAAGCGCGTGAAAGTATTTTACATGTACTTTGGGAGCAAGAGCAGTGGCTTGATACCTATTTGTTTCCAAAAGAAAAGCAAGAAGATATGGAAATCTCTCCTACTGAACCGACTGCTATTTCAACGCAAGCTATTGTTGGGCAGTAAACCCTTTCATCTAAGCGCTGCACTGCGCTTAGATGAAAACTAAATAACCTGAATTTGAGATAAAAAGTCAGTTAATCAACTAAAATATACATGCATAAAAGTGTAATATCGCTCTAGCAAGATGTTGTTTCTTAATACAAGGCAAATTTGTGCGTCAGTAGCTGGTCTATTGCAAGCAGATATAACGCTGTAGTAATGGGTAACAGCTGTTAGAAAACAAGTTGGTATACTGAGTTCAGGTTAATTATTGTTCTTTAGAATGTCAGAAGCTGAACCGAGGTTCTTGTGGTCAATGATAGAGAACGGATACGAACACTGTGCTTAAAGGTAGTACGCAATGATTGATTTACTCGCTACATTTATTTTCTTTTTTGCTGTTATAGATCCCATCGGGACAGTCCCTGTTTTTATTGCCGTTACAAAAAACTATGACGAAGCACAAAAACGGAAAATAGCCCTTTTTGCCACGCTTGTATCTGCGGCAATTCTGGTCTTTTTTGTTGTTGCAGGTGAACTTATTCTAACCGCAATGGGAATACCTTTGTCTGCCTTTCAAATTGCGGGTGGGATTGTGCTATTTCTTTTTGCATTGTCGATGATCTTCGGTGAAAGTAAGCCTGAAGAAGAGGTGAGAATGGTCAAAAGTCATAACGATACGGCTATTTTTCCTTTGGCTGTGCCATCAATAGCTGGACCTGGTGCAATGCTTGCTGCTGTCTTATTAACAGAAAATGCTAGATTCAATATTTGGGAACAAGTGCAAACGGTTGCTATGATGCTGGTAGTTTTAGCCATAGTGTGTGTGCTAATGCTATGTGCCAGCTTTATGCACCGCGTTATTGGTAATGGTGGTGCGAGTGTTATCAGCCGAGTAATGGGATTGATCCTAGCATCTGTCGCGACGACAAATACGCTTTCAGGCTTAAAAGTATATTTTGGATTATAAGTAATTTGAATGATCAGCTTACTTTCTCGTTCGCTTGGAGAGCAGAAGAGGCTTCGTTATCGAAGCCTTCATTTGTTTGAATTCACTCTTTGCTCGATACTGAGCTGCCAACAGATGCTGTGATCACCATAAAAATGGCAAGCCATTGCCAAACAGTCAGTAACTCTCCAAGAATTAAAAAGCCAGCCAACGCCGCAACCGCAGGCTCAACACTCATTAAAATACTAAACCCTTGTGCGGGCATTTTTCGCAGCGCTACCATTTCAAGGCTATAAGGCAGGGCGCTGGATAATAAACCAATTGCGATACCTAATGGGATAAGTGACCAATCAAGCAGTGCTGCGCCTTGTGACACCATACCAAACGGCACGATAGCAAGGGCCGCAACCGTCATGCCGATAGCCACAGTCACTCCGCCGGAGCTTTCATTGCCTGAGCGCTTACCGTAGAGAATATACCCTGCCCAACAAGCGCCAGCAACCAAGGCTAAAGCAACACCGACTGGGTCTAAACCATTGACATCACCAAGATCTGGCAACAATAACAAGATCCCTAAAATAGCAAATGCAACCCACAAATAATCGCGTTTCCGTTTAGATGAAAACAGCGCTACGGCAAGCGGTCCGGTAAACTCTAATGCCACACCAATACCAATAGGAATACGCTCAATGGCATAGTAAAAGGTGATATTCATTCCGCCCAAGCATAGACCATAAACGATGAGTGGTCGCCAGTTTACTGGTAAATGACGCCAAGGTTTGAACACCAAGCATAAAATAAGAGCTGAAAATCCAAGGCGGTATGCTGTGGTACCCTCAGGCCCAACAAACGGAAATAACTGCTTGGCAATAGAGGCACCGGATTGGATGGTGACCATAGCGCAAAGTAGGCATAAAATCGCAATGACAAAGTCGCGGCTAAGTAGTGGCATTGAGACCCCAATAAGATAAATAACAAGCTTAAAAGTGGCGATATAAGGCTAGTCTAATCGTGTCTAAATAATGGCTCAATTACTTTTGTATATTTTATGCCTTTCTTGGTTTTTGAAATGGTTATTTGTTGATTTGTTTACTTTTAATTTTCAATATTTTCTTTTTGTTATCGTTCCAATTTTGCTTGTGTACTCAGGTAGTTGAGCCAAGCACTTTCATGCCTTTGCATATTTTTATGCTTTTTCGAGCTGAAGTGCGCGAGCTTATCGCTGTCATTGATAAAAGGGCCCGCTCTACAAATGGTGCAGTAATCATCACTCAAATAATTAGGTACTTTGAGCTTTTCTTTGATGGCGTGAGCTGGGTTAACAGACCAATAATAGCTAATACCGCTGGTGTCTTTTACGTGTTTATCACGGTCGACATTACGAATTTGATATTCTGGGAACTGTGAAATCTCAAATCGAGATTGGCCGAGGTAATATTGTTCAAGTCCGTTGATCAGGCTGCCTTCTAAATTCCACTCAATATATGGCTTTACGTCTTTTGAGGTAATGATCCCGAGCTGAGCGCCCTTTGGGTCAAGTGCATAAGCCGTTGCGTTTATTAAGAATTCTCGCAGTAATTTCCGATTGAGGCTGTTAACGCTCAAGGTCTGGTTTTGGAAGCTTTCAAACGAATCAAATGCAGGAATGAGAGGAAATTGAAAAATAACTGCATCAAAGGCATGCGGCGACACTTTTTGCCAACAATGTGCCTCAGTGACATCAAATTGAGTCACTACATTAACCCCTAAATCATGCAGCTTATCAAATGCGTTATCTTGATATTTATGCTTAAGTTCATTTTCACTATCGTACACACTGGCAGTAAGGTGGGCTGGCGCACAATGTTTTGCTAATGAATATGAAAAGCTTAAATCGCCATCGCCAACGGTAAGAATACGCCAGTTTTTATCGAGTATCATGAAACAGTCTAAATCAGTAAAAGGAGGAGTTTATCAAACTAGGCAGTTATCTTGTAGCAATTGGCTCTTTTCTGAAGGATTTATTAGTTTAAAACCAACTAGACAAAATACACCAGTCAAAAACCAAACTCCTCCAGCCACAATTGCAAAACTGGTGGTTTTTTCGGGGAAAACTATGGCTAGCGGCAGTGTAATTGTTCCCCTTACTAAACATAACGTTGAAATAGTAAAGATGGCGGGGCGAAGCATAGTTAATGGTTGATCCACTTGAGGGCGGAAAGTGCGTAGGCGGCAGTGGTTTGAAATAATGTAGAGATAAAAACGGTTGCTGTCGGCGCATATCAAGTGCCAGCGATGGCGGAGTCGATAACATCTGTTGGTGCTAGTTGCGCACGATAGCAACTAGCACCCAAATAAATACATGAAAGATGTGCAACTGCGGTAAAGATAGCAATACTCGCTAATGTTGAAAGGAAAATACTGCCTATCAGTCATTTAGCGTGATATTGCTTTGATTTCTTTTACGTTAAGCGGGTAAATTGAAAAGCTTTGTAGTGCTTTTTATCAATGCCCTAGTTGGTCGAGTAAGTCCATTACTTCAACGCTGGCATGTTCCATTTGGTTAAGCTGTTTTACTGCACCTTGAGAATCGCCTGCTTTAAACTTTTTCATTGCTTCTACGCCAGCTCTATGGACTTCTTTATGCGGAGCTTCTAGGCGTTTAAACGCGTTGTGACCGCCAAACTTTTGGGCGCCATCGCCACCAAACCACTTACCTAAGCGGCACATCGTATGATCGGCAAAGTCGCTGATATTTTTATGGCTATTACCAATAATCACGTTGTATACGTCTCCTTTCCAAACGACATGATCAAGCTTTACGGTCTGAATAAAGGTTTGAGTAGTAGAGACCAAAATGGTGTCTTTCATTGAATCACAACAACTTACAATCCCTTCGTATTCATCGTTTAGGTGTCCAATACTGTCAGATAGCGTGATATTAGACGCTTGAATTTCTTCTACAGCACTCACTGTTGTGTGAGTTGTATCGATGATTTTTTTGACTAAATCGGAGACTTCGTTGGCGGATTCGTTGGTGTTGGTTGCCAGTGCGCGTACCTCATCGGCGACAACTGAAAAGCCACGGCCAGCTTCACCCGCTCGGGCGGCTTCAATAGCAGCATTGAGCGCTAGCAGATTCGTTTGATCTGAAATTTTTGAAATCGTCGTAACAAAGGTATTAATGCTATCGGCCATCTGTGATAAGCCAGAAATATTGGTGGTCATTCTGTCCATATTGCCGCCGAGCTGCTCCATTCCCGCGAGTATTTTACGCAAGGCGGTTTCAGACTTAGAAAAGGCGGAGTTTACTTGCTCAATTGAATGGCTTTCTTCTTCAATACTCATAAAGCTTGCAAGAACGGTTTCGCGGATCCCTTGCACTTGGCTTAATCCAGTCAATGCACACTGTAGTAGTTGATTGTCAGTATTATCATTGAGCGCAGCTTGTGTACCTACGATTTCCTGCTTTAATGCCTCATTTTCAGAGGTTAACTGCGCATTAGCCTGTTTTAAACTGGCAACCTCTTGTTGCGCGGCTAATAGGGCTTGTTGGGTTTCATTGTTTGTAAATAGTTTTGCAAACACGTTATTTTCCCTTGTAACTTAATATTAACGCAAGCTTAGCAATCATTGGAAAATAGTGCTACCTCTTTAGGTTTCAAAAAAACTATAAATTTAGATAAGTTAGCGCAGAATTTTGATTGGATTTTGGTACGCTGAGCGACATTGAAGTTTAACCGATAAAGCAGCGTTATAGCGTTACCCTCTAGCACTAGATCTGAGTGATTTACCGCGTTTATCGCCATACATATGCTCATCGGCTTCGTGGATGATGAGATCTGCTTGTTTAGCTGGGTCAACTTTGACCATTCCAATACTGACGTTAATTTTGTAATCGTCTAATCCCTTTAATAGTGCCGCTCTCACTTCGTCTGTATCTGGAAGCACCGCATTAATATAGGCAATAAATTCGTCACCCCCGATACGAAAGCTGTGATCTAAGCCAAAGTACTCTTTCATATTTTGAGTAAATTTAATTAAAACTTCATCACCAATATGATGACCATAGTTATCGTTGACTTGTTTAAAATTATCTAAGTCTAGATAGAGCAGCCATTGATTATCAAAGCGATGTGCTTGTAAGCCTTCAAAACATGCGCGGCGACTACCAACGCCGGTCATCGCATCATGATTTGCCTCATACCGCATCCGCTCTTCTAATAGCTTTCTTCTTTCTACTTCTTTCTTTAGCTCTGTAATACTGGCTCTTTTATTGGTGATCATACAATAAAAGCCAAAGCTGATGAGTAAAAAGCCGATATTTTTCAAAGATGTGTCAAAGCTTAGTAAGGGGATGGAAAAACCGTCGGTAAAATTATCAATAATATCAAGGAGTAGTCCCACACAATACACAAGTAGTGCGAGGCGCAAGAATTGGCTTGCGATTTCTTTGGTGATCAAGTTGAATAAAGTGAAGGAGATACCAAACCAAAATAGCTCTTCGTAGCTCTCGTATTCGTAATGACCGATATAGTACATGTAGCCACCAAAAGCGATGATGGCCACCCATATTACCAGCGGCAGCAAAGTCGTTCTTATCAAAGCGCTGTGACCCTTGGTGATATATATCTTTAGTTATAGTTAATTGAGCTTCAGAAGCAAGTTACTTATGCATTTAGCTCAAGTGCTTGAGCAATCATAAATAGATGGCTAACAAAGACGAGAGAAGTCAATACCGTTCGCATTTTCTGGTAGTCTTTATGGTACTCCCCCCAGCGCGCTGAACCGCGCTCTATAAAATATACAAGCCAGTATGCGATAGCGAGATATAGCAGTAGCCATTGTGGTGATACAGCACTAAGCAGTGGGTAAGGGATCACGACAATCACGGCAAGTATCGCTTGCTTATAGGTTTGCTCTCCCGCACGCCATAAATTTCCCGCCATAAAAGCTAGAATCCCTAGGCTATAAAATTGAAAAGCATGAAGCACATCGCTTGATACGCCAGTCATTAACGTCCACGCGATACAAGCCAAAAAAGGAAGAAAGCCAAAGTAACCAAGTTGAATATGATTGAAGTACGGGTGCATTGTCACGCTCTACTGTTTTTAATTGCTGGGATCATACCGTAATTAACGTATTTTTATACTCTTATACTGAATTAGTTGATCACTCAAAAAACTACTATCAGTTTTTTCGATTACAGTGATTCAAACAATCCATTTTATTTAAATATCACTTCCCCTTATCTTTGTACTCAAGCCAAGGCGAATAACAATCGCCAATATTAATTCAAACTAAACAACAGTGAGGAAAGCGATGAGCACTTCATTAATCAACACAAAAATTCAACCATTCAACGCAACAGCATACCATGGTGGCGACTTCGTAGAAGTTTCTGAGCAGGACCTTTTAGGTAAATGGTCAATCGTATTCTTCTACCCTGCTGATTTCACTTTTGTATGTCCAACAGAGCTTGGTGATTTAGCTGATTATTACGCACAGCTGCAAGAAATGGGTGTAGAAGTTTACTCTGTATCAACAGACACACACTTCACACACAAAGCGTGGCATGACGCGTCAGAAACGATTAAGAAAATTCAATTCCCAATGATTGGTGACCCAACAGGCCGTATTACTCGCAACTTCGGTGTAATGATCGAAGAAGAAGGTTTAGCACTTCGCGGTACTTTTGTAATCAACCCTGAGGGTGAAATCAAAGTTATTGAAACGCATGACTTAGGTATTGGTCGCAGCGCTAAAGAGCTAGTACGTAAAGTACAAGCTGCTCAATATATCGCATCTCACGATGGTGAAGTATGCCCAGCATCTTGGCAGCCAGGTGAAGAAACATTAGCACCTTCATTAGATCTAGTTGGCAAAATCTAAATTGCTATAGGGAGTGCGGTGTGCACTCCCAAATAAACCATCCAGATGAACTAAATTCATCGTTTTTGCGAATTTTTACTGTAGTTTCTGCAGAGGGTTACCTTATATGTTAGACAACCAAATTAAAACTCAACTACAAAGCCACTTTAGCTCTCTACAACGTCCGATTGAACTCGTCATTACTGTTGATGACAGTAAAAAATCGCAAGAGCTAAAAGGGTTAGCACAAGACTTAGCGTCATTGAGCGATAAAATTACTTTATCTGAATCACATGAAGGTGAGCGTATCCCACAAATGGTGGTGCGTGGCGTTGAAACAAAGAGCGAAATTACGTTTGCTGGTGTTCCTATGGGACATGAGTTCACCAGCTTGGTACTTGCATTATTACATTCAGGTGGTCATGCCACTAAAGCATCTACAGACGATTTGGAGCTGATCAGGAATATAGATAACCCATTGAACTTTGAGGTTTACATTTCACTGAGTTGCCAAACTTGTCCGCAAGTGGTACAGGCCTTGAATCTCATGGCGGCTGTTAACCCAAGTATCACCACCACCATGATTGATGGCGCTTTGTTCCAAGAAGAAGTGGAATCGCGCAACATCATGGCCGTGCCAACAGTGTACTTAAACGGTGAACAATTTAGTCAAGGCGCGGTGAGCCTAAGCGATATTTTACTTAAACTTGATAGCAAAGCCGGTGAAAAACAAGCGGCACTACTTAATGAGAAAGACGTGTTTGACGTGCTGGTTGTAGGTGGCGGCCCTGCTGGTGCATCAGCTGCAATCTATGCCGCTCGTAAAGGGCTAAACACAGGAGTAGTTGCGGAGCGCTTTGGCGGTCAAGTTGCCGATACTCTGGGTATTGAGAACTTTATTTCAGTGCAAAAAACGGAAGGTCCTAAGCTGGTTGCACAGTTAGAAGAGCATGTTAACCAGTATGGCGTTGATGTGATGAAGAATCAGCGTGCAGCGGCAATTAACAAAGGTGAAACCATTGATATCACGCTTGAAAGCGGTGCGGTATTAAGGGCCAAATCTCTAGTCTTAGCAACCGGTGCGCGATGGAGAAGCATGAATGTACCCGGTGAAACTGAGTATAAGGGCAGAGGTGTGGCATATTGCCCGCACTGTGATGGTCCATTATTTAAGGGGAAACCTGTTGCTGTTATTGGTGGCGGTAACTCAGGCATAGAAGCGGCAATCGACTTGGCAAATATAGTGGAACACGTCACGGTATTAGAATTTGCTGATACGCTCAGAGCTGACGAAGTGCTGATCAAAAAAGCAAAAAGCCTTACCAACGTTACCATTATCAAAAACGCACAAACCACTGAAGTCGTTGGAGATGGTAACAAAGTAACCGGTCTTAACTATATAGACAGGGTAAGCGGTGACACTCATTCGTTAGCACTCGCTGGCATCTTTGTACAAATTGGGCTGGTGCCAAATACTGAATGGTTAAAATCGAGTGAAGTCGAACTTAGTCGCTTTGGTGAAATTGAAATTGACAGCAAAGGGGCGACAAGTTTAGCGGGCGTTTACGCGGCAGGCGATGCAACCACCACACCGTTTAAGCAAATTATTATTGCGATGGGTGGGGGAGCGACAGCAAGTTTAGGCGCTTTTGATTATCTAATTCGGTTAGGACAAGACGACGAGCAAGCTGCTTAAGTATTTGCTTTATCACAAAGAATCATTGCAACTATACACCCATGCAATGCTCCCAAGCCACACTCCAGCAGTGTGGCTTTTTTTGGCTTAGATTTCGAAGTCTCGAGGCTACTTTGTATTCTATTTTAGTCCTTACTGTAGTGGTTTTTAGAAAAGCTTACCCTGTTGATAAGGCGGGTAATATTTTCTTCCGTTGGCCGTTAAATAAACGGGGCTTACGAGCAACAAAAAACATAAGATCGCTGCGTAAAGCAGCTCCTACTCCAAAATGTAACGTGCTGTGTGGGACGTAGTTTACCCACCGAGACCAAATTGTAGTGAGCCGTCAAAACAACATAAAAACCTTTAATTGTCTGTGCTGTCGCCTTTTTGTCGCCAAGCTTTCACTTATTTGGCGTTTTAAACTTCATATTTTTACGGTATTACTTAATAACGGTAGGGAATAGGTATAAGTGTAAAGAATGAAAATCGATGCTGCTTTGATAATCAGGCAAAGAATGCTCATGGGGTGGACCCAAGATCAGTTAGCTGGTGCTTCAGGTTTAAGCAAAAGAACCATTCAGAGGGTCGAAAGAGAGGCGAGTGCTTCGATGGAAACTCAGAAGGCACTTTTAATTTAGATTATGCGAGTCTTACTCTTAAGGAGGCTAGAGTGATGAAAAAATATGAATATAAAACAGTTGAATTACCATTTAAATTGCGATTTTTTAAATCAGGGACACCAGACGTGCAGTCGTTATTAAATGCTGAAGGGCAAAATGGCTGGCAATTAAAACAGGTTGTTATTCCTGCATCAGGCTTTGGTGAATCTGATTCCATGGTTGTTATTTTGGAAAGAGAGACAGAATAACTGAGCTGGCGTTGACTCGTTTTTTTGCCCGTCGCACCATCAATTCAGTCTATTTACTACCTGTAGGTTGTAATGGCGCTGCCGATATAAATTGTTCAAAATGCTCACACCAAATAATAACACTCTGAAACTGGGCCAGATCAACTTGGCGATACTTAGGCAATACAAACTGTGAAAATTGATTAATGTTAGCTATTTCTATCATGGTATGTTTTTGCGCTTTAAAGTCGGCTTCCGTCTCAATAAATGTCTTGGCGAGGTAAAGCCGATAATCAGGCCCTGGGGCTATCTCCCCCACAAATGCAATATGATTATCCGTAAAATAAATTTCACCAGTGGCGTAGTGTAATGCGTCTGAATCTTTAAGCTCCTTCTTGAATTGGCCTTTGTATGTTGCGGCTTTACTGATCGCCAGTATTTCTGTGTGGCTAGCCGCCGGAGGTTGCGTCATTATAGGTAAAGTGTACACACCCATAATAAACCCTGTGATAAACACCACAATGAGCAACAGTAACGTAAATAGCGTTCGCAAAATCATTTCCAAGTAAGCAGTAAAGTCTAAGTATAGCCAAATTATAAGGCTATAGTACAAAACGTAACTGAGTAAAAAGGATTGTTTTTAATATTTTTGATAAGAACAAAGTGTTTTTATTAAATGTAATTTAGTACCCAATGTAGATAAAACTTTACACAGAGTAGCGCCTTCTGATTGTTAATTATTAGAGAATAAAGTATTTCAATTGTTTTGATTATTGTAATAGTCAAAGTAAACAGGTGTTTAGGCCAGAGTTATGGCGTAAAGGTGTTTTCTAATCTAGTTATAAAGTATTGAATGTAATTAATAATCTCATCTATTGTTATTGATTTTCGCTTGGGTAAAATGCCTCGAATTCGAGTTGATGCTCACAATAAAATTAACTTGGATACTTTTTTGTTACAAAAATGAAGGCGAGCATGCCATGGACGTGCGATAGCTTATCAGTTGTTAAAAAATGACAGCGTTGTTTTTTACTGCCGAAGTACAGTGGCGTGACCAAGATAAGTTGTGATTATCAACGAGTAAAATCTTAGCGCGTAGAGCAAGACTGAATTTCGTGTGACAAGCAACAATAGATTCTCGCTCATTCTAATCTTAATCGAAGTGGCGGTAGCTACTTCCTAATACGAGTAGAAGAAAATGAAAAACTCAATGTTAACAGTCAGTATTGCCATGGCACTTGGCATGGCAGCATCGAAGACATTTGCACATGGTTACATGGATAGCCCAAAGGCAAGACAAGCTATTTGTGAGGAGCAGGGCGGATTTTGGTGGCCAAAAGATGGAAGCAATATCCCGAACGCGGCATGTCGAGCGGCCTACCTAGTATCTGAGCATGTGCAGTTTATTCAAAAGCATGAGTTTGCAGCAAATGTTCCGGATTATTTTAATCTGCAAGCGGTACAAGCTGTCGTTCCTGATGGACAACTTTGTGCGGGTGGTGACAGAAACAAAGCGGGTATGAATATCGCGTCGAGTGAGTGGCAAAGAACTACGATAACGCCAGATGCTCAAAACCAAATTAAAGTGAGATTTCGTGCAACAACGCCTCACAACCCTAGCTTTTGGCAGTTTTATCTCACCAAACCGGAGGCGGATATTCAGTCAACGCCCCTAGCATGGCAAGATTTAGAGCTAGTGCAAGAGTATGGCAATGTAGACTTCTTCGTTGCACCAGACGGTAAACGCTATTATGAAATGCAGGTCGCGGTGCCAAGTAAATTTAGCGGAGATGCTATCTTATATACGCGTTGGCAGCGTGATGATGTTGTAGGTGAAGGCTTTTACAATTGTAGCGACGTCACTATAGTGCGTGATACTACACCGACTGAGCCGGTAAGTTGGACGCCTGCTGGGTTTTTAATTAAACCCGGCCAACAAGCCAATGTAGGCGATACGGTATGGCTACGCGTGTTTGATGGTGATGGCCAAGAATTGGTACAAGAAAAACTGTCGATAACACAAAGCAATACCAATCATTGGACTGCGCAATTTGCTAGCACACTAAATAATAATCATGCGAATACGCTGCAAATTGGAATAAAACAAAGTGACGGCAATATTGTATTTGATGCTGCGCAACTCGCTGCTAATCAGCTGTTTGTTAGTGATCCTCAGTACACTTTTAACCTTTCAATTCTAGCTAAGCCACAAAACCGCGCCCCTGTGGTTCATACCCCTGCCGATATCACGCTAAAAGAAGTTTCAAGCACATCACTTCATGTTCATGCGTTTGATGATGACCAAGATCCACTCACATTTGCATGGCAGATCCCTGCGCCACTGAGTTATAGCGGTAGCGGTGCAACTATCACGTTGGCTGCGCCTGAAGTTCAGCAAAATACCGACTATCAGGGGCAAGTAACCGTTTCTGATGGCACATTTGAAACAACCGTTAGCTTTACCATTACCGTCACCAACCAAAGTACACCACCAAGTGGTGACACATGGCGTGCCGATCAAGTTTATACCGCTGGCGATACCGTAGTGTACCAGGACAAAAACTATCGTGCTAAATGGTGGGTAAAAGGCCAAAAGCCCGATCAAAGTGATGCGTGGGAGCTAGTAGACAAGTCCGATGGCAGTAGCTCATGGAGTGCCAATAAGGCATATGCAGGCGGTGACAGAGTGAGTTATCAAGGTGTCGAATATCAAGCGCGCTGGTGGACCAAAGGTCAACAACCAGACAAGCACTCAGTGTGGAAAAAGTTATAACAAACCGAGGAAGTATCAATAATGTTTAAATTACTCTCATCATCTCTTGCTGTCGCGGCAGCAATAACGTCAAGCGCCGTACAAGCTGCGCCGTCAACACCGAGCATCACTTGGAAGCCACAAAGCTATTCATTTGTTGATGTGAATATCTATGGCCGCGGTTCATACAAACAGTTAATTCAAGCCAAAGAAGTGGTTGATATTGAGATTGAATGGAACGCTTGGTCTGGCAAGGGCGGCGACCACTACAAGGTGTTTTTCGATGATAACTTGGTTAACGAAGGGGCGCTTGCCACAGGCACTAAATCGGGCGTGATCCGCTTTCCTTACACGCGCTCAGGCCGTCACCAGTTAACTATCCAGCTTTGTGATGCGACAGGATGTGCCACATCAGCGGCAAAGCCGATTGTAATCGCGGATACCGATGGTGGGCATTTAGCGCCACTGAAACTCAATGTAAATCCCAATAACAAGCAGTTTAATACAGATCCAAACAAGGTAGTTGGCGCTTACTTTGTGGAGTGGGGTATTTATGGTCGTCAATTCGATGTGACCCAAATCCCAGCGGATAACCTGACACACTTGCTTTATGGTTTTATTCCAATTTGTGGACCGAATGAGTCTCTCGGTGAAATCGAAAATGGCAATAGCCTACGCGCGCTGAAGTTAGCCTGTGGTGGCTCTAATGATTATGAAGTGGTGATCCACGACCCATGGGCTGCGGTACAGAAGGCGCTACCGGGAGTTGATAGCAAAGATCCTATCCGTGGTACCTATGCGCAATTAATGGCATTGAAACAGCGTAACCCAGACTTGAAAATCTTACCGTCAGTGGGTGGCTGGACGCTATCTGACCCTTTCTTTGATTTTGATAGCAAAGCCAACCGCGACACTTTTGTCAATTCAATGCGTGAATTCCTCACTACTTGGAAGTTCTATGACGGTATTGACATTGACTGGGAGTTCCCTGGTGGAGATGGTGCGAATCCAAACCTTGGCTCAGCCAACGATGGTGAAGTGTATATCACCTTAATGAAAGAACTTCGCGCCATGCTAGATGAGCTTGAAGCGCAAACAGGCCGAGAATACGAATTGACCTCAGCAATTGGTACGGGTTGGGACAAAATCGAAGACGTAGATTACCAACGTGCTGCTGAGTACATGGATTATATCTTTGCCATGACGTATGACTTCCATGGTGGTTGGAACAATGTCACGGGTCACCAAACTGGAATCTATTGTGGTTCGCATTTAAGCAATGAAGCCTGTAATGGCAGTGGTGTCGATGAAAATGGCAAGCCACGTAAAGGCCCTGCTTATACGATGGATAACGCTATCCAGCTGTTACTGGCTCAAGGCGTACCTAGTGAAAAGCTAGTTGTTGGCGCGGCCATGTATGGTCGTGGCTGGGAAGGAGTGTATCCACAAAACGCAGCCGTTGCAGGAAACCCGATGACGGCCCCTGCGAATGGCAAGTTGAAAGGGACAACCGCACAGGGTGTCTGGGAAGCTGGCGTTATTGATTATAAAGGCTTGAAAAAGTATATGATTGGTGACAACGAACAAGGCGTGAATGGATTTGAAGTGGGTTACGATGAACAAGCACAGGCCGCGTACGTTTGGAATAAGAGTAAAGGCACATTGGTAACCTACGATAGCCCACGCTCAGTTCGTGCCAAAGGCCAATATATTCTTCAGCATAACCTTGGCGGTATATTTGCGTGGGAAATTGATGCAGACAACGGTGACATTCTCAATGCGATGCATGAAGGTTTAGCGGGAGATATGCCACCGCCGCCTGTTAATAATGCGCCATCGGTGACACTTGCGAGTGAAGTAAACGTAGTGGCAGGAGAATCAGTGCTAGTGGAGGCAACAGCCACTGACCCTGAAGGTAAAGCGCTTTCTTATACTTGGTCAGGTGATGCGGCGTTAACGTTAACGACAGAGCAAAACCGCGTTACCATTGCGACGCCTAGCGTAACGCAAGACGCTGTGTACACGGTAACACTTGCAGTAACGGACGGCAAACATACGGTCAATCGTCAGCTCAAAGTAAATGTGAAAGCTGCGGTTGCCGAGAATAAAGCCCCAGAAGTTACAGGTATTAACGATGTGGTGCTTGATGAAGGTCAGCAGGTAACGCTACGCGTGACTGCTAATGATCCTGAAGGTAAGCCGCTTAGTTATACTTGGAATGTTCCCGGCCATACTGTGGTTGGCAATGGTGCTAGTGTAACACTTACCGCATCTCAGGTAGAAAAGACGCAACATATTACAGGTAAAGTGACGGTGAGCGATGGCGTAAATGAAGTAACACGCACATTTAACATCACAGTGAACGATACCACCTCGACGGACCCAGTTGAGCCACCGACTGAGCCGGGTAAAACTACGTGGGATGTAAATGCCGTCTACGTTGGTGGTGATGTGGTTTGGTACCAAGGGGTGCAATACAAAGCTCGTTGGTGGACGCGCGGAGCCTTGCCAAGTAAAGGCGGTGTGTGGCAAGAAATCATTCCTGATGACGGTACAGTTCGAGCGTGGCGTAGCGACTTAGTATACACAGGTGGCGATAAAGTCACTTTCTCGGGCGAGACATATCAGGCGCGCTGGTGGACGCGCGGTCAGCAACCAGACACTAACTCTGTGTGGCGTAAGCTTTAATGTAAAGTCCTTCTAACAAATCACTGGCACATATTGCTGCCAGTGATCATCTCCTTTGTTTATCCTAAAAATCAGGTATCGCAAAGTGATACCAGTTGTATTAAGTAAATGAGCTATCTTGAAGCGGGGAAATAGCTTTAGTATCACCGCTCTCGCGTCCTGCTACCGCTAAGGTACCTATATCCATATAGGCAAGGCAAAAATTTTGCTATTTAGTTGTTCTAAATGAGACAT
>NZ_PNDS01000153.1 GCF_005886535.1 Pseudoalteromonas sp. S2755 | reverse complement strand
TCTTCAATACCCACTTGCTCAAGGCCAAGTACCTGTTGCCAAATCTCACAAAGTTGGATCTCTAAGGCATTGCGCGGTGCCACATAGAGGTTGTCGGCTTGAAGCTCTGGTACGGGGAGTGCTTTGCGGTCAAGCTTACCGTTACCCGTGAGTGGAATATGCTCGATTAGGGTAAAGTGGCTGGGCACCATGTATTCAGGTAAAGCAGCACTTAGGGCGAGCTTTAATTCGGTAATTTCAAGGTCAGGCTCTGCGACAAGGTAAGCGGCCAGTGCTTTGCCTTGCGGTGCGGGCACGTCAATCACCACTGCGTTTTGTACGCCTTGTTGGTCGATAATGGCTGCAGCAATCTCGCCTAATTCGACACGATAACCACGAATTTTCACCTGCTCATCGTTACGACCGAGATACACCAAGTCGCCGTTGTCTAGGAAACGAGCAAGGTCACCGGTTTTGTACAGCTTGCTATGGGCGGGGTCGTGACTAAGTGGGTTATCAATAAAGCGCTCAGCATTGAGTTCAGGGCGGTTTAAGTAACCACGGGCAACCCCAAGGCCTGAAATATATAACTCACCCGGCGCACCAATGGGCATGGGCTGCAGCGACTCAGATAACACATGAAGATTAACGTTAGGATAGGCTTTACCTATGCCTTGATGAAGACGTGGGTAGGCCTGCGCTAGCATCGCACCGACGGTGGCTTCTGTTGGGCCATATTCATCGAAAATAGCATTAACATGGCCGCTTAACGCATCAATGGCCTGTTCAGTTAGTGCTTCACCGCCAAGCATCAGAGTATCGACTTGCGCATCGCTGCCAGGCAATAGCGCCATAGCAAGACTCGGTGTGGTTTTCACAAAGCCAACATTCGCGGTACTTAGGTGAGCTCTAAAGGCGGCGGCATCAAGAATATCGCCTTCATAGACACACACCGTTTGTCCAGCAAGGAGCGGGCATAAGGTGGTGGTCACCGACAGGTCAAAACAGTAGTTAGAAGAAAAGTCGATATTACGATACTTATCACCTAACTGGCTGGTTAAGGCGTGAAGATAGTAAAGCACATTGTGCTGCGTGAGCATTACGCCTTTTGGTTGTCCGGTTGTCCCTGATGTGTAGATGATATAAGCCAAGTTAGCCAAGGCCGTTGGACGCACTAAGTTCTCATGCTCCACCGCCAGCGCATGGGTATTCACACTGAGCGCCTTCACGCCGAGCGCTGTGGCTTTTCCAAGCACAGGCTTAAGTGATGGCAAGTGGCTTTCCTGGGTTAGCACTAAGTCGGTGTTGGTGTCAGTTAAAATAAATTCAACCCGAGCTTCGGGGTAAGCTGGTGAAACAGGCACATAGGCGCCACCGGCTTTGAGCACGGCCAAAATAGCAATAAGCATCTCGCTACTGCGAGAAAAAT
>NZ_PNDS01000152.1 GCF_005886535.1 Pseudoalteromonas sp. S2755 | reverse complement strand
AATAAATTTGTAGCGTGAAATAGCATATTAGCTTCGTTAAAAATTTCTCATTTAGAACAACTAAATAGCAAAATTTTTGCCTTGCTACTAAAGCTATTTCCCCGCTTCAAGATAAATCATTTACTTAATACAACTGGTATTACAACAGTGGTTTTATCAGCGCTGTGATCGCTTTAATGTGATCATCACGGTCGTTGAGCGCAGGAATATAACGATACTTTTCGCCGCCAGCAGACTCAAATACCTCACGGTTTTCAACTTCTAACTCTTCGAGTGTTTCTAAGCAGTCGGCACTAAAAGCTGGGCTTAAAATTGCGACGTTTTTAATACCTTGGCTCGGAAAACTCTCAAGTGTTTTGTCCGTATAAGGTTGCAACCATTCTGCTTTACCAAAACGACTTTGGAAGGTCGTCATCACTTTTTCTTTATCAAGATTAAGTTTTTCAACGACTAAGCGAGTCGTTTGTTGGCAAAAACAATGATACGGGTCGCCCCTATCTAAAAATAACTTTGGTGTTCCATGATATGAAAAAACCAATTTATCCGGCTCTCCATTCGCCTCAAGATCTTCTCGAATGGAATTAGCTAAAGATTCAATATAAAGCGGATGTTTGTGATAGCCATTAATAAAATGCAGCTCTGGTACCCAGCGCCAACCTCTTAGCACCTTTGAGACCTGATCAAAGGTTGAACCTGTTGTCGCGCTGGAATATTGAGGATATAGCGGCACAATAATAATTCGTGTGATGCCTTTTCCTCTTAACTTCTCAAGCCCTGATTCAATTGACGGGTTGCCATAGCGCATGGCAAGCTCAACTTCGATGCCTTCAAAACCTTCACTGCGTAATTGCTTTTCAATTTTATCAGTTTGTGCTCGACTTATGGTTATCAAAGGTGAGCCTTCATCAGTCCAGATTGACTGATAGGCGTGTGCAGATTTTTTAGGACGAACGCGTAAAATTATGCCATGCAAAATCATTAACCAAATTAGTCTTGGAATTTCGACAATACGGGGATCGGAAAGAAACTCAGCGAGATAAACTCTAAGTGCTTTAGCCGTTGGTGCATCTGGGCTACCTAAATTTGTAATAAGAATACCCGTTTTGGAATTAAATCGGCCTTCATGGGGATTATCTGTTATGGCTGAAAAGCGAGACACCTAACGCTCCTTAGATTATCATTTTAATAGGATTATTTTACAAGAAAGCCTATACGGGAGTAAGCCTAATTTCGATCTAAACTGGCATAAATCAATTTGCGACCAAAATTAACTCACACTATAGTTGTAATTATCGCTAATTAACCCCTTCTCTATTGCTATTCATGGATTGAGGGCGTATTTTCCTGCAAATCTTTAAGGGAAAATCAATTTTTTGTTAGTTTTGGACATGTCTAATGAGAACCAACCACCCAGTAACCCAAAGAGAAAAAACCTTTTCTCGCGATGTAAAACTCATCTCTGTCACTGATCTGAAAGGTAATATTGTTGACTGCAATCAAGCGTTTATTGATGTGAGTGGATTTTCCCGTGATGAGTTAGTTGGACAACCTCATAATATAGTACGACATCCAGATATGCCTCCTGTGGCGTTTCAAACCATGTGGACGCAGCTTAAAACGGGTAAGCCATGGATGGGGATCGTAAAAAACCGCTGCAAAAATGGCGATCACTATTGGGTTGATGCTTATGTAACCCCGATAACAGAAAATGGCAAAATCATAGGCTATGAGTCGGTTAGAAGCTGCCCAGATAGGGCGACGGTTGAACGGGCAAGTCAACTTTATACAAACGTAAATACTAATAAAGGAAGCAGTTTCAGTCTTCCAAAATTACGTGTGGTGTGGCCTGTTTTTAACATCGCTTCGTCCCTAGCGCTTTGGTACTTTGCCTCAGAGTCTGCAGGGTTTTTCTGGTTAATGGCGAATATGCTCGCGTATTCTGCCTATGCGACTTGGCGAGATAAGGAACAGTTGAAACGGCTAGAATCTGAGTTGGCACACAGCTTTTGCGATGAGATATCTGAGCAAGTTTACTCAACTTGGGATGGCACCATGGCATCAATCCAAGTACGCTTGAAAAGTGAAAGGGCACACCTAGATACAATTCTCACCCGTGTTGAACATGCAGCGCAAAACGTATCAAAAGGAGCGCATACGGCGAGTAAAGAAGCACGAGCAACTTATGCCGATTTACAAAAGCAGCAAACTGAGACAGAGCTCGTTGCCACTGCAATGAATGAAATGACAACAACCATCAACGATGTCTCTAACAGTGTGCAATTGAGTGCTAAAGATGCCCAAAACTCCCTTGATTTGACTTCTCAAACAGAACAGATAGCCAATAAAACTAAAATTGCTTTTGGCGATTTAAGTAATACCATTGCCGACATCCGCAATTCTGTTGAAGGCGTCTCTAAGCAAACAGATAAAATTGCTGCAGCCGCACAAATTATCGAACAAATCGCTGAGCAAACTAATTTGCTAGCACTGAATGCAGCAATTGAAGCTGCGCGAGCAGGTGAGCAAGGTAGGGGCTTTGCCGTAGTTGCTGATGAAGTTAGGCATCTAGCACAGCGCACTCAAGAGTCAACGAAAGAGATCCATGCAATTATTGAAGATCTAACCAGCAGCACACAAGCGTCAGTAAATATTGCTCAGCAAGGCCAAGAAGAATCACTCCAAGGTATTGAACAACTGAATCAAAGCACCGATATGCTACAACAAATCACCCAAGCTGTTATCCAAATTAGTGATATGTCGATGCAAATTGCAACTTCGGTTGAGCAACAAGCGACCGTGTCTGATGACATTAACCAGCAAGTCGTAAACATTGCACAGCTTGCGAACAACAGTCTGGATAGCGCAGACAAAGTACATCAAGAGAGTAAAGACTTGGAATCGACTGCAAAAGAAATGCACGAATTGATTGTTCGTTTTAAGCGTAAGTGAGTTTTAGCATAGAGCATTTATTCTTTGAAGATTCAAAAGGACATTCTCAAATGTCCTTTCTCTTATATTTATATCTTCCGTTTCAAGCCCGATTTGGCACGCTCTTTAATATTGGTTTGAATATAGATTTGATCTGTTGTCGCAATTTTGGCGTGACCTAAATCTTCAGAGAGGTGTTTTAGCGGGCGATGTTGTGCATCATGCGTTGCACCTGTATGTCTTAGCCAGTGTGAAGTTGCGGCTTCGAGTTGCTCTGACTCTTCCGTAAAGCCATCTTCTTTCAGTTTAGCCACTGCTAAGTCAAAACTTTGCTGAACAATACGGCGTAATTGACGAACGTTCATACCACCTTGACCCCTTAATTTATGAACGATTGGGTAGGGCTCATCAACGCGAGGCAGGGCGCTTAGTCCCCGGTACTGCCGATAACGCTTTAAATAACCGATAAAGTCTTCGCTAAGCGTTACATCTCTTAGCTTATTGCCCTTACCCATAATTCTTAGGTACCAAAAGTCATCTTGATCCTGCCAAAAATGGCTCATTACGGGTGACCAATGAGGGCGGTCTGACAACTCAGAAATACGTAAATACAAACCTTTTAAGCAAGCTAATACGAAAAGATTCCGCTCTAGTTCCGGCTGCTGTTCGCTTAAATCACGCGTTACACCAAAAACATATTCCCATTGTAAATCGCTCAGCGTATCAGGAAGATTGATTTGCGACTGAACAACTAAATATGGGCTATTTTTCTTAACCACCGGAACGAAGTTAGCAAACGACTTTTCTTCTAAAATAGCAAACTTGTAAAACACATTCAGCGCGGTAAACATCGCGGCAAGTGTTTGCTGGCTAGCGCCATTTTCTTTAAGAACGAAAGGTCGCCAGTTTTCGTTAACCTCACGGATCCCTTGGTTTTGTTTGTAACGCCACTGTACAGAAGTTTGCGTCCATGCTTTATCGGGCTCAACCACAAAATCCACATACGCCTCGATATCTTCGCGTTTTAGCTCAAACACTGACTTCTTAGCAACTAGCCACGACCACAAATAAAAACGTTCAAGTTCATTACGAAAACGATTAAAAGTTGCTTCAGACTTACGACCGTAAACATACAAAAACTGAAATAAAAACTGCAGCTCGTTATGTACTGGTAGTGATTTACCATGACTTGCCAAAAACTTTGTCAGTTCGGGGTATTCATGAGCAAGCGTATTATCTTCAAGGTGGGCGATTTGATACCTAAGCTGCTTTAAGGTGTCAACTAGTGGTAAAATCATATTAAGTCCGATATTGTGTAGTATTGGACATATTATAATGATACAGATACGCACCACGCAATACTGTATAAATAGTCCTATAATTTAACGACTGCGT
>NZ_PNDS01000151.1 GCF_005886535.1 Pseudoalteromonas sp. S2755 | reverse complement strand
TAGTTGTTCTAAATGAGAAATTTTTAACGAAGCTAATATGCTATTTCACCCTTCAAATTGATTAGAGAATTAATTCAATTGGTATTACTTATGGTAGGCCATTTGTTATAGGCCAACATCAAATAATATCACTGCTTTCATGACCTGACTCTGAATGCTTGCTCAACTATTTTTCGCATTCATAGTAAGCGCCCAAGCCACCGCATCGTTATAGTTCTCGAAGTTCTTAATCGCTAAGCTGTGCTTGTCAGCAAATGCTTCAATTAATCCACTTTTGGTATCTGAGGGGGAGATAACTCGGGCAAGAGCAATCCCATCGACAAGTTGATTGAGTTTTTGTAAAACGGTTAGCACGTTTGGATAGTCGTAAGTGATTTGTAATTGAGAGACGTCGATAACTAAACTCTTTAGCTGACTCGATTTAAGTGCAAGTCCTAAATTTTTGTACATCTCGATAATATTGGCTTCCACGCATTCCCCGTATGCGGCTGCGTGGATAAGTTTCTCTTTACTATCAATCGTTGCTCTATAAGAGAATTTCGCCATGCTCTCTTGCGCCTTTTATACATATAGATAAAAGGATAGTTCAATTAGCTGGCGATACCAATTTCAAAAAGCGCACTGAGCTAAAGCGGCTCATTAATTGTCCGAATCCGAGGCCTGTTATGTCGTTATGTAAGCTCTTCAGCTACCTCAGCAATTTTTTGTCTTAACCAAATATGGCTCGCATCACGGTGTAATAGCGGGCTCCAAATCATATCTAACTCAAACGGTGGAATTGGGAAAGGTGGCTCTAGAACGGATAAAGTCGGATCATCACGATAGATATTCGCGGCTTTTGACGGCAATGTTGCGATTAAGTTCTGCTCTTTTGCTAAGTGAATTGCAACGTGGTAATTGCGGGTAAAAGTTGCGATGTTTCTATGTTTTCCAAAGTGTGCAAGCGCCTCGTCAACCCAACCAAGTTTCTGTACATCTGCGGGATCCATTCCGACCCCAACGCCAAACCCGGTTTTACTCACCCAAATATGGCGAGATTTTAAATAGGCATCAAGCGTAAAGTGGGTAATAATGGGGTTGTCGGATTTTACGAGACAGCAAAAACTATCCTTCCAAATTCGTTTGTGGTGAAACGATTGCGGTAAATTTTCGAAACGGTTAATCGCCATGTCTACCTTGCCATTTTCTACATCATGAAAAGTAACATCACTCGGCGTGAGAATATCAAGGGTTGTATCTGGGGCTTCTTCATGAAGTTTAGTCAGAAGTTTCGGCGCAAGCGTACTTGCAGCATAGTCGCTGGCCATAATCCTAAATACTCGATTACTACTCGCTGCTTCAAACTCCCTGTTAGGAGCTAAGGTTTCTTCCAAAGTCATGAGTATGCCACGGATCACAGGCTGCAGCTCAAGCGCGCGCTCTGTTGGCACCATGCCTTCGCTGGTACGTACTAAAATAGGGTCATTAAAGAGGTTTCTGAGGCGCTTAAGACCATTACTCATTGCCGGCTGGGTAATACTTAATTGATTTGCGGCACGTGTTACGTTGCATTCTCGAAGTAAGGTATCGAGGTAAACCAGCAGGTTAAGGTCAATTTTACTAATGTTCACTCAGTTTTCCTTTATATTATTCTTCTTTTTTGGCATCTTGGAGAAAACGATTTTCATGTGGATAAGGGTAAATATGTCTTACGACTCTCTCACGAATATCTCGTTGTGCTTGCTGCCAAAACAACACCTCAGCCAAATCAGCATGATGGCGCAGAAACATTTCCTTTAGTGTAGGATTTGTCAGAACAAATGTACACAACTGTTCAGGAAAGACGTCTTGAGGTGCACTGGAAATATCGCCAGAGTCGTACATATTATCAAGCCCTTGCTTTGGCAGCGCTCTAAAGTTCATTTCCGTGAGATATTGCACCTCATCATAGTCATAGAAGATAACTCTATGGTGTTTACTCACGCCGAAATTTTTTAACAGCATGTCTCCTGGAAAAATGTTTACAGCGAGCATTTCTTTGAGCGCATAGCCGTAATCTCTAATGACTTGCTCGCACGTTTCTTCATCGGCTTGCTGTACAAAGAGGTTGAGCGGTGTCATGCGGCGCTCAATATACAAGTGCTTTATCACCATCTTATCCCCCTCAATACGTATACTTTGAGAGATAGAATCCAGTAATAGCTGATAAAGGGCTGGTGAAATACGTGCAAGTGGGATCACCACATCGGAATATTCAATCGTATCTGCCATTCTACCTACACGATCGTGACGTTTTACGAGTTGATAGCGCTCTAAAACGGTTGTTTTTGTAAATGGCTTACTTTCTGGGAATTGATCACGGATCACTTTAAAAACATAAGGAAAGCTTGGCAGAGTGAATACCATCATCACCATACCGGGAGTACCTGGTGCGACTTCAAACTGTTCTTCAGAATTCGCTAAGTGGTGCAAAAACTCACGATAAAATTCGGTTTTTCCCTGTTTATGAAAGCCGATGGCATTATAAAGCTCAGCCTTTGTTTTATTTGGCATGAGTTGATTTAAAAACTTAACTAGCGCAGATGGGGCATGGGTCTCTACTAAGAAGTAAGCACGCGCAAAACCAAAAATCACCCGCATTTGTGAGCTGTTGGTAAGTAGCGCATCGATCAGTAAGCCCCCTGTTTGTGCGTGTAATACCGAGATGATAAACGGCTGTACACCAGATTTAGAGACCACTCGGCCGACAATATATGCACCTTTATTACGATAGAAAGGTGCGCTGAGGATATCGAAGCGCATTAAGTGCGCCTGATGATGCGTGTTAGGTGCCTGTTTAAGAAACGCCTTAACGAGTAGTCGGATATCTCTATCTAAATCTTCAAATTCACAATGGAAGTCAATGTGTTCAATGATTTTTTTGATGGTGGGCTTGAGGCCATTGACGACTGGAAAATAGCTTCGATACTCAGCTTCTACAGGGAGTGAAGTGGCGTTAGCAAGTTGGGTTTCAACAAAAATGAAATCGCTATTGTAATATCGGCGGTGAAAGAGGCGACAAAAAACTGAATTATAGAAAGTTTCAGCAAGCTCTGGTTGAGGGTGAAAGGTAAGACGCTCAAGGTAAGCCTGTTTTACTTGATACCATAGCGATTCATCCAGTTGCGTCGAGCCATAGAGTTGTATTAACTTCTGTGCGGTTTCATCAACTTTGCTATCGTATTGGCTGATCCTCGCTTTACTTATTCGCTCTATCTCTCCCCAATTTTGAGCAGCAAAAGCGATGGGAGCCAGTTTGGTAATTTTTACAAATGCGTGATAGTGGTTTTGGAAACCTGATAAAATTCGCTCTGCTAACTGCTGTGCTTGCATCTACATCCCTCATAAATTATCCACGCGGAGTGGTTTTACTTTACAAGGTAATGTAGAAAAAGTCATCTGGTAATACCAGTTCTGCCAATTCGCTTAATTCTTATTATCAAACTTGGCGTACTTATTGATCAAGCGTGATCCTCCAAAGCAATCAATGTGGTGATATTACTCGTATGCTTTTAGCTGCTTTTCTAATTTTGAAATCTTTTTTTCTAGGCTCTTTATCGCTTTAGCATGTGCCTTATTAATGGCTTTTATTTCTTTTTTAACTTGCCTGACGACCTTTTTGCGCCTGTCTTCATTCATCAGTTTAGTTAACTTATCTTGTTGCTCTCTAACCGCGGTATCTCTTTTGCGATTGAGCACGGCTTTTTCATGGTGTTTGGCTCTGAGCGCACGCTTTGTCCTTTTCGCAATTTGGTTGCGTTCCAAATTGTTTAACGTTTTATAGTGCTGCTCAGAGGGAGCCGAGGCTTTAGGGTCGGATGTAGTTATCGTATGCTGGGTCGCATTGGCCGAGCAGGGAAATTGGCTAAAAACAATGCCTCTGTCGGTCGTGCATTTAAAGTATTTTACCGTTGTTGTGGCGAAACAATGAGTAGAGACAAAAATCAGTGCGAGTATTTTTAGATATAATTGCATGTGGCATCCTTGCTGTAACAGTTAATATCTACTTAACCATAGATGACATCCCACTTTGTTCAAGGTTATTGCGCTTCAGGGGTCGTGAATTTTTTTAAAGTCTTAATACTTTGTATTAAAAATGGAATATCTAAATTACCGTTTAACACAAAGCCTTCCTTTGCTGACATCTGCTTGAAACTACCATCTTGATTAACGAGGGTGATTTTGTCTTTTTTAAAGGCAACCAAGACACCTTGCGTAAAGTTAACGCCTTCTGCATGGGAGCGAGTTTTAATGTTTGATGCCAGCATACTTTGTTGAGCAAGAGGATCGCAGCCTAGGTAAGAGCTTAGCAGGGTGTAGGTGATGTCATTGGGCTGCACGAGACCAGAAGCCTGAGCAAACAGCTCAATGTTCGTTACCGCAGAACTGGTTAATACCGTCGCTTGCTGTGCACTAATATCAATAGCTACGAACGGCTTTGAAATATCAACGTTAATTTCGTCACTTACTTCAATGATTGTTAATTTACTCTTTTGATGAGAAGGAACAAAAGAGAACTCGCCGTGGGCATTAACACTCATTAAGTCATTATTAATTGACCAAACCGGAACTTGCTGCTGCAGCAAGACAGACTCTTTATAATAACTCGGTAGGCCGTATATTAGGCTGAATAGCGCATCGCTGCTATTTCCTGCGCGTAAAACAGAGTCCATTCGGAACACGTTATTTTTACCGTTGCTCTGAAGTGCTGTTGCTGTTTTTTGGAACAGTGCCTCATCTGTGTAAGCATAAACGTTGATAGGTTGTTCTGTGGTATCTTTCTTTTCTTTGCATACGGCCGAAATTACAGGGGCTTTGTATTTTGAATGCGTATCACCAATGCTTAGAGAGTGTGCTTCCTCATACTGCTCGATATCAAGTAAATCGTGTCTGGCGAGTAAGCTCTTTGCGGTTGTTGGATAAGATAGAGGTAATACATTATCTTGCTTAGTGATATCGAAAAAGGCATTCGCATCAGCCCAAATATGCAGGCTGTGACTGAGCGCAAAGCAGGTTACAATGGTGCCAGTAGCATAGCGAGGGAATTTATAGGATTTAAGCTCGGCCAAATGACGCCAAGCATAATTGCCTGCGAGTAGTTCAAAAGTGAGCACCAGTCCAAGCATTGCAATGGTAATGATGAGATTAACTAGGGATGATCCGACTAAGGTTTCCCACAATAAAACAAAAATATCGGAAAGCGAAGCTGGGTTTATATGGTAGCCAAGTTGTAGGTAAACAAAGGCATCCACTGTTAGTACAACAATACCAACCGAGGCAATAATTGCAGCCATCCCGCGAATATGTCGCGGGTAAGGAAATATTAAACTAAGCGGAAAGATAGTTAATACAAACGCACAAAAAGTGATAAAGCTGGTATGGCTTATCCACGTGATCAGCATATAAAACCAACCGACAAAGGTACTTGGCGCTTTGTCGGCGAACAAATAAACTGAGCTAATCAATAAAACCAAGCCAATGTTAGCAAAGGTAAACCAGTGTCCCCAGCTGAGTAATTGACTTGCTTTTGATGAAAAAGGGCTGTGCGGTGTAAGATTCATTCCGTTACTTTACTGATTGTGTAAGTGCTTTGGCAAAATTTTCGGCAACAGATTGTCTCTTACTCTGTGGAACATGTTCTTTTAGAATGTGCGTGATAGAATTACCCAAACACATTAAGCTGAGATCAACTGGTGCGTTTTGCGAGCTTAATACATTAACTAATTGGTCAACAATTTCTTCTACTTGTTTATTGGAATACTTTGATTGGATAGGCATCAGTTGGTTCAATTTATAAAAGCAATAATTTTTACATTTTAACATTAGAGGCGTGAAAAACAAAGATGAGCGTTGAGGTAAAAAAACTAGTTGTTCACTATGTAGACAAACAAGACGAAGATACCGAAATACATCTACGTGATGATGAAATGCAAATCAATGACAAAGTTAATGTTTTCATTGAACAATTGCATCATGCCTACAATGGCAAACCGGGAAAAGGGTTCTGCGCTTTTAGTGGTGAAAAAAGCAGTGTGGTCGCGTCTGCGATGCAGAGTTATAGAAATAATGAGCTTAACTTTTGGAATTTAACCCAAGAAGCAACTAATGTGCTTAAAGAAGAGCTTAATAAATATGCATTCCATGAAACTGGGTATTTAGTGTTTTGTCATTATCAGTATGTTGCCAGCAATTTTATTATGATTGCACTGATTAATATTAAAGAACATTACACTATTACCTCAGACTTAGACTTATCCGCAGCAAAACACTTAGATATTTCACGTATGCAATTGGCTGCGAGAATCGATTTAGATGCATGGGATACGGCTGCAGAAGAAAACCGTTATATTTCCTTCATTAAAGGGCGCGCGGGTCGAAAAGTTGCTGATTTCTTTTTAGATTTTCTTGGTTGTGAAGAGGGGATAGACCCTAAACAGCAATCGCAAACTATGTTACACGCGGTTGAGGATTATTTGTCTACACAGCAATATGAAAAGTCTGAAAAGGACGACATCCGCAAGGAGATCTTTGATTACTGTAACGACTGTGTTTCAAGTGGAGAGGATGCGGATGTCAATACACTGTCTGAGACGCTTTCTAAGTCTTCGGACGTAAAGTTTGAAGATTTTTATAAAGAGCAGGGCTACGAGCTGGAAGAAAGCTTTCCTGTAGATAAAAAGACAGTTACGAGTATGGTGAAATTTTCCGGGCTTGGTGGTGGAATAAGCGTTGGCTTTGAGCGTAAGCATTTGGGTGAGCGGGTTATTTATGACGCTACGAGTGATACGCTTACGATTAAAGGTGTACCGCCTAACTTGAAGGACCAAATTGAACGTTACTATAATAATGATGAGTCTTAGTTTTTAAAAGCAGCGCGAGCTGCTTTTTTGTTCCTATTTCATCCCTTTTTCTGCAAATATTTTTATCAATTTGCTGCTTTTGCTAGCATTTTTTTAAATTTAACTATACTTGCAATGTAGTACTTGTAGAACAAGCAATTGGGATGAATCACAATGAAGATGAAACTAGCTTTAGGTTGTACCCTTTGCCTTGCCTGTTTTTCAGGGCATGCAGAGGTTAACTTTTCCGGATTCGCAAGTATCAATGCTGGTAAGGTGCTGAGCGGAAGTGGTGTTCCACAATTCGGAATAAACGATCCAATATTTCTCGCCGATTATCCTATCGTCAGTGTGTACGACGAAGATATTTCATTTGAACCTGAAACACTGATGGGCCTTCAATTCAGTGCTGATCTAACCGAAGGTTTAAGCGTTACTGGTCAGATTGTTGCGCGCGGAGCAGACGATTTTGATGCAAAGTTTGAGTGGGCTTATTTGTCCTATGAGGTCAATGATAATTGGACGTTCCAAGCAGGTAAAAAGCGCTTACCGCTATTTTACTATTCCGACTTTTATGATGTGGGCTACGCCTATATTTGGATGCGTGCACCCGCGGACAACTACACCTGGCAAATCTTTAATTATAATGGCATCAATATGCTCTATAGCGGCAGTGTAGGCGACTGGTCATTGAGCGGGAATATTTACGCCGGTAAAGAAGACGATGATGACAATAAGCTGTTGAGTGAGTTTTTCTTTCAAGAGCCAACTAGAGAAATCTGGAAAGACATCCTAGGCGGCGTAATTCAAACCAGTAATGATTGGCTTGAAGTGCGTTTAACCCATATGCGTTACACCAACCAGAGATATCGTTCAGGAGAGCCCGTCTTATGGGAGGGGAGTGATGAACGAGATGGTAAGTTTTATGGTTTAGCAGTAAATGCAGACTGGGGAAATTTCTTTATTTTATCTGAGCTAAATCGGTTAGACTTAGACGGCAACTTAGACACCAAGATGCTGACTCTGGGTTATCGCTTTGACAATATCACGCCATTCGTATCTTACGCAGATTTTGAAGGCGAGGGCGACGATGCCGAAAGCCATGAAACCACTTCGTTTGGAGTACGTTGGGATTTCCATTCCTCCGCCGCTTTCAAGATCCAGTATGATGAGGTAGAGGATAACTCCGTTGGTTTAGCGGTCGCAGGTGATAGTAAAGCCATTACAATTGGCATCGACATGGTATTTTAAGGAGAGAAGCATGAAAAAATTATTTTTACTTACTCTACTTTGCAGCGCTTTTAGTTGCCTGGCCGTGGATGTCATTGTCAATCCTGCCAATACTTCTACACTGGATGAAAACGAAATTAAGCAAATTTTTATTGGTAAATCAAAGTCGTTCTCCGATGGCTCTAAAGCACTTCCGATAACGCAGGCTGATGGCTCGACGGTAACTGATGAGTTTAATGAAAAGGTACTTAATAAGTCATCAAGCCAACTTAAAGCTTATTGGTCAAAATTAGTATTTACTGGAAAAGGGACGCCACCAAAAGAAGCCGCCGATGATGCTGAGGTACTTAAACTCGTTGCGAGTAACCCTAACCTAATTGGCTTTGTGTCTTCGGGAGCTGCAGATAGCAGCGTTAAAGTGGTGAAATCATTCTAGGAAGAGATAAGCAAGGCCCTTTAAAAGGGCTTTGCTTTAGATTTTGCTATCAATGATTAACATTGCTAGCTTTTTGCTTAGCATTTTCGCTGACTTTGCTTCAGCGTTGGATTTAGCCATGTTCTCAAAACTAGACGCTGCTTTTATTTGTGCAGAAACATGCGCCTTTTCTTTATCGTTTTCCATGAGTGTTAAACTCGAGTTGGCAAAAACATAATAAGTGCTGTTTTTCTTTACGTCTTCGAAATCTACGCGAAAGTCAATCTGAAAGTCTGCACGTTGTTTTTCACCCACAACAGTAAGACCTTGCCTAGTCAAGCTTTCGGCTAACTGGTTGCGGATAGACTCCTGTCCCCAAAACTTTGATGAAATACTAAAAGTTAATGACTGAATAAAATCATTCAGCATTTTGTTTTTGTCGCTCACAGAGGTTGGTATGGCAATGCTGCCACCACCGAGTTGCCTGTGATATTCATTTGCTTTGCGTCTTTTGGCAATTAATTGCTTAATTGCCATCGCTTCTTTTAATTTTTCGGAGTTGGTTAGTGCCGAAATAGTCGCGTTACTGATCTCTTCGTCAAGTTGTCTAATATCAAGCTCAGCGTGCATTCTCGACTCAATCTTGTTAAATGAGGCAAGGGCATAGGCCGTTTTTTGCTCTGTGGAGTAAAACTCCTGCTCAATATTGATCCCCTGTAATTGTATGCTTGGGACTCGAGAATATAAAATCTCATCCACTTGATACGAAAAATCGCCGTTAGCCTGACTTTGAGCAACTTGTGTCGTTCCTTCAATTTCCACGTTTAATTGTTTGGCAATCGCCAATCTAGCTGCTTCTTGGGCGGCAAGTTTGGCTTCCGTCCTATCTATAATATGACTCGCTGAACCAACGCCATACACTAGATAATCGGAACTCGGTTGCTGCGTAGTCCAAGTGGGTAAGCTTTCTTCCTTTGCAACAGCCTGCTTGGTAGACTGACAGGCAGATAAACTAAGGAGAATACACAGAGGTAACGCTAGACGTTTAGAAACCATACCCGCTGCGCTCTTGAAGTTTTTGAATTTTCTTCTGTCCATTCCACACCTCTCGGTTAGTCGTCATGTCTATTAATCGAAGATCTACTTGGTAAAAAGTGACTCGACTACCACCTTGTTCATCAACAAATGAGTTAATTGTGCCGGATAGTGCATAATCAGCACCTTGCTCTTGGCCGATCTCATTACGAGTTTCGAGGCTTGAATTAAGTTCTTGGTCTCGCCTTTCCTCACGAATTTCATCTCGTACATAGCGGTTTGCGACGAAGTCAGCTTGCCCGCTTCGCAATATGGCGCGCTTGAGGTCATTCAAAAAGGTGTCAACTGCAATATGCTGATGCGACTTGTTACGAACAGATTGGATAATGATAGCGGGTCGAGTGCCTTCTTTGGCACGGTGTTCACGTACCCAAGGGAAGCCGAGCATATCGCTTATCATTGCTTCAGCAACTAACTGAGAGTCTTTGGCATTCCATTTATCTGAAAGCGCTATTTCTTCATTGGTGTCCACGCGACTCACTTTGGTTGTTGAAGAACAACCCATCATCGCTGCGCTAGACGCGATGAGCATTGGGACAACTAATTTAACTGCAAATTTAGGCTTCATGTATTCAGTCCATGTTAGTTAAAGATGATAAATAATTTTGTTTTTCTGGTTCAGCTACACTGGTAAAGGTGCGAATGTGGCTAAGCAACGGTGCTGTTTGATTCAGCGGTATATCCTGTTTAATCACTCTGCCAGTCCTTAATTGGGTTTGCAATTGCAGGTGGGTGGTATTTTCGGGTAATTTCACTCGAGCCACTCTAATTTCATCTGGTAAAGATTGCCATTGTCTCGTATCTGCTGCTGCTGTAATGGCGTTGGTGACAGATGATGTTAGCTGAGCAAGCCCTACCAACAGCGAGTTCTGCTGGATGCCAACTTGTTTTATAGCTTTACTTGCAGTGACTGCTTTCAACACTTCTCGAGAAATAGCGGTGTAAATTTCCATATTGGCATTACCTAGCGCGTCATAGAGTGTGAGTAAGTTTACCGAATAAAAGGGGTGTAATTCTGTAAGTTTTTGTCCGTTAGCGAAAAGCGCAACATGTTGGATATCGTTTTTATGAGGTTGTAAGTAAGTAACCGAGATTCTACTGCCATACTTGAGTGCATCAATTACCCCTTCGTCTACGGCTTTTTTCCATAATTTATCACCGAGAGGTAAGCGTTTTGTGACAGTGCCTAATACAACATCACTAAAGTCGCCTGTTGCATAGTTTTGAATGAGATCAAACAAACTGGTATCAGCAAACATTAAATTAAACCATGCGAACTGGGCTTGGCGTTCTTCTTTTGTCCCCCAATAAATCGGCGTAATCACTATTGCTTGTGCCTCTTCATCAGGTCTAAGATAGAGGTTAAACTCTTTGCGCTGCGGTGATACACCTAAGCTTTGAACTAATGTGAAGTAGTTTTCTTCCTTGTCTGCAACCATTCTGTTGAGATCTTGCTGCGCTTGTTGGCTTGCATATTGACCTAGTTTGTATTGCTTACTAAAGCCATTTTTGTATGCGCTCACCGCTCGCTCATATTGGATTCGAGCACTATCTAGCTCGCCTTGTTGCTCATATAAAACGCCGCTTAAATACTGTGCAAAAGCATCGTCTTTATACTCAAGTTCATCGCTGATAAATGGTTGATTAAAAATAGCTTTAAAAATTTGCTCAATATCACTTCCTGCTTTTTGTTGATTTACATAGCCTCCGGTGTGTTGCTGTAATTGAGAGAGGTATAGGTCCAGTTGGCGCATTTCTGTGAGAGCAGAGTCATACATAGCAACACGATTCACTTTTGATGCGTTTGCCAACGACACATAATTAAGCGCCATTAACGTGTGGATCATAGGTTTATGAAAGGCGCGGCCAGTATACTTTTTGTAACTTGCGCCAGTAAAAGTAGAAAAAAGCTGGTCGCTGATGCTGACAGTGTAGGCGGCTTCAATGATTTCCTTTGCGTGAGAAAAATGTTGATTACTTAATTCATAATGGTGTTGTAAATGCGCTAACATACCTGATTCAAGATAATACAGTAGCTCGTCACGAGATGAGTTTTTATAGGCATAGTCAATACGCTTTTGGGCTGAGATAAAATCTCCTTGCTCCGCGTATTCTATGGCCTGCTTGTTGGCTTTGGGAGTCAAGTTACAGCCGCTCAGCATCAAGCAACCTGTAAAGATCAAGAGTTTCATCATGAAGTTATATAAATCAATTTGGAATCGCATTCCTTGCATACTTGTTCTTATAATGGCAGTGTTGTTGTGTTCAATCATATAACAATAAATTAAATAGTAAAAAATTGAATTGAAAGTGCTAAATTGTTAAAAATCGTTTTTACAATTTATTACTGTTAATCAATGATTTTTTTGATAAATTTTATTCCGTAATCAGGGCAATTAAGGAACCCAACATGAAAGCAAAACAACTACTTATATCAGTGGCCGTTATAGGGATACTATCGGCTTGTAGTTCAAGTAAAGACGATGCGGCTTCAAGTCCGAGAGTTAATATTCCAGAATGGGTTCTCAATCCAACAATCGAAGATGGTATAGCGGCAGCAGATTGTGTGAAATACTCGGGCAATATTTCAATCGATCAAAAAATGGCGGTTGCAAATGCACGTCTTGCTCTTGCTCAACAGATTGAAACACGCATCGAAGGCCTTGATAAGACATTCGCGAACCGTACAGATGCAAACGATGACACAACGGTAGGCGCAACCTTTAGCTCTGTATCCAAACAACTTACTAAACAAACATTAAATGGCTCCCGTATCGTTAAGGCCGATGTTATCGATATTTCTGGTAAAGATTATTTTTGCGCATTGACGACGTTATCACCTGATCAGACTAAAGAACTTTTCAAAGATTTGATCAAAGAAAGTAAGCGCAGTGTAAACCCTCAGGATGAAAAGTTTTTATATCAAGAATTTAAAGCTTACAAAGCGGAAAAAGATCTTGAGAAGGAAATTGCAAGGCTAACTAATTAAAGCGTGAGTTTCACGCTTTAATTTTTTGAAAGGAACGCTCTATGCGCAAATCGGTATACTCATTTTTAGTCATGGCGTTAAGTGCCATTCCAAGTGCAGTGGCGAGTCAAGCCCAGCTTTTTGAGGAGCTGTCAGAGAAAATGTCACGTTGGCAAACCTCCGAGCCTAGTGATGAAGAGCTGAGCGAGTTTGAGCAATATAAACGCCAACAATTAAGTGAGTTTGCTGATTATGTCGAAGAGCATTTTGAAGAGTACGATACCTTTCGTGATAATGTGATCCAACAGTGGGGAGATATAACTGTTTCTGATCAAGCCGCATTTGTCACCTACAGTGATGATTTATCATCCAGAATGGTTGTCGACTTTGAAGCCAATGAGCTGGTTGTAAGCATTAGGCATGCGGCAGATGAAAAGGTATCGCAGGCTCAACTTCAAGCCCTATATAAAGAATTTATCGCGAAAGACCGTGCAGTAATTGATGTATTTAATGCTGATACGCTCGCGGTAAACCAAAGTGAAACAACAAAACGTGAAGTGGATAACGCTGCTCGTGCAAAAGCGTTGCTAGCAGCGAAAAAGCAAATAGATAGCCAATTTGAACAACAGCAACGTTATATAGAACGCCAGACAGATGAGGCCATCATTGACGGCGAAGATACAAAATTAGCAGAGGCCCAACAACAAGCACAACAGAAAAAGCTTGAACTGTTAAAGCAAAAACGTCTTAAAAAGCTATTAGAAACTGCAAGTAATACCGGTAAAAGTGAAGCAACAGTCGTATCTGAAATCGTGCTTAAGCTACCCAAACAGACTGAACTTTCCAAGCATCGAGCAGAGCGTTATGTTAGCCAAGTGAATGCACAAGCGACGCGTTTTGACATTGAGCCAAGTTTAATTTTTGCGGTTATGCATACCGAAAGCCACTTTAACCCAATGGCAAAGTCACACATTCCTGCGTTTGGTTTGATGCAGATAGTACCGACGAGTGCGGGCGTTGATGTGAATCGTATGTTGTACAATCGTGATGAGCCGATGTCGGCGCCTTATTTATATGTGACGGACAATAATATTGAAGCGGGAACGGCTTACCTGAATATTCTTGATAAACGCTACCTAAGTAAAATACAGAACCCAATTAGTCGTAAGTATTGCATCATTGCAGCTTACAATACGGGAGCCGGCAATGTTGCTCGTGTGTTTAATGCTGATGACTCAAGATCAATCACAAAAGCGGCAAAGATCATTAATTCACTCTCGCCAGATAATGTCCTAGCAGCGCTAGGTCAAGGTTTACCTTATGATGAAACCAAACATTATCTGGTTAAAGTCTTAACGCGAGAAAAGCTTTATATACCATCTGAATAAAGTATTGCACAAAAGTTATAAATTAAGTGCGCTCAAGGCATCTTCAATATGCTCGTGGCGGAATCGATAACCTGCATCGAGAAGTTTTTTTGGAACGACGCATTGGCCGTACAACAGCAATTCTGACATTTCACCATATGCCAATTTGAGGACAAAAGGTGGTACGGTAAATAGGCAAGGGCGCGAAATCGCGCGTGCTAAGGCTTGAGAGAGTTGCTTATTTGATACTGGATTAGGGGCTGTTGCATTAATAACACCACAGATCTCGTCATGTTTAAGGATATACAGTATCGCCTGAATCATATCGTCGATATGGATCCAAGACATCACTTGTTTTCCTGAACCAATCGGACCGCCAAGGCCAAATCTAAAAGGCGGTAACATTTTATCTAAAGCCCCCCCCGACTTTGAAAGCACAATGCCTGTTCTTAATATACAGACTCGAGTTTGGGAAGATTCGGCTCTAAATGCGGTATCTTCCCAATCTCGACACAGCCTATGGGAGAATTCATCATGGTAATCCTTGAAATCTTCAGTGATGGTCAAGTTACCCGGTTGGCGTCCATAAAAACCAATTGCACTACCTGAAATAAACACCTTGGGTGGTGACGTCGCAGTGTTTATCGCCGCAACGATTTGCTCAGTGATTTTTATCCGGCTATTGTAGATCTCTTGTTTTTTCCCCTTGCTCCAGCGGCCGTTGGCTATTGGTTCACCCGCAAGATTAATGACCGCATCAAGCTCATTAAAGTCAACGTCATCAGTATTAGTGACGCAGCTAACCCCACTTGGTAATAGGTTTATAGCTTTTGAAGGCGAACGTGTCAGTACAATCAGATTATGTTTGTGTACTAAAAATTGGCATAGCTTTTTACCAATTAAACCCGTTGCGCCTGTTATGAATACATTCATTCTCAATACTCTTTATTATAATAAAATAAACCTACGTTTTAGCAAGGAGTTAGATCACTCATTTTCATTATAGGTGGTTTGTTTTAGAATGGTAAAAAAAGCAAAAGGAGTGAACTGTGTCTTCACTGACTGGAATTAACAAAACGTTGGTGGTTTTGGCCTCGCTATTTATAGTGTTAGGCGGTATCAAGCTCGCTTCTGAGATTGTTGTACCGTTTATATTAGCTGCATTCATTGCGATTATCTGTAATCCCATGCTCAAATTTTTGGCCCGTTTTAAAATACCAAAAGGGCTGGCCATTCTGGTGATTATCGCACTTGTGATTTTAATCGGTGCAAGTATTGGTGGGCTTGTTGGGCAGTCCGTCAATGATTTCTCCAAACAGCTGCCAACTTACAAAGAAGATTTACAAGAAAAGTTCGTTTGGTTGGTTAGTACTGCCGCGGACTACAATATCTTATTGGATAAACAGCAGCTTATTAGCATGTTAGACCCAAACAAGCTAATCGATGTAGCCACCAATATGTTAACTGGTTTTGGCGGTGTGATGGCAAATAGCTTTCTAATTCTGCTAATCGTCGTCTTCATGCTTTTTGAAGCGCCTTCTTTGGGACACAAAGTGCATCTTGCACTAGACGACCCAGAGATGAAAATGCAGCAAATTGATAGATTTTTAGACTCTATCAACAGCTATTTGGCGATTAAAACACTTGTTTCATTGGCGACTGGTGTTGTGGCGGCCATTTTTTTATGGGCGTTAGATGTTGATTATTTCGTGCTTTGGGGCGTAGTCGCATTTTTGCTTAACTATATCCCAAATATAGGCTCAATCATTGCAGCTGTGCCGCCTGTTTTACTGGCCTTAGTGACACAAGGACCATTGGTGAGTGGTATTGTTGCTGTGGGTTACATTTGTATTAATACTTTAATGGGTAACATTATTGAGCCAAGGTTTATGGGTCGAGGGTTAGGTTTATCGACCTTAGTAGTGTTTCTCTCGTTAATCTTCTGGGGTTGGTTACTCGGAACTGTGGGGATGCTGCTTTCTGTGCCACTGACCATGGTTGTGAAAATTGCCCTCGAAACCAGCGAAGATGGTAAATGGCTTGCAATCCTTCTCGGTTCAGAACAACCTGATAATAGACCATCTTAACAATACTGAGACTCGGCAAATAAAAGGAGCTATAAACAGCTCCTTTCTAAGATTTATTCGTCATTATCTGAAGCTCAGATTATTAAGGCTTAGCACCTAATAATCCAATCAAAAATGTCGCTAGAGATTTAAATCTTCTTTCAAAACTTTACTGCTTTTTAGCTCGATGATATGTGCTTTTAAGAATGCAATTTTGCAATTTTTGTAAGCTGTCGCTGAGCGTGTCGCGTTTGGCATATCCAGCAGATATCGCCACCGGCAGCTGTCTTCCATATACTCTTCTTGATTGCGAAAGGCACGTTCCATAATTGGCAAGATCTGTGTATTTCCAGTGTCCGCTTGATACTTTTTAGTATCAAGCAATAACTTAGTGATCCAGGTTTGACGATGACGTTCAAGTAAGTTGATATTACTATCAAGACACATGAGAAACTTTTTCGCTTTTTCCGGATGCGTTGACTCATACTTCGTACAATCTTGTAATGTAACATCGTCGTCTGCAATAACGGAAAAGGTTAATCCTGATACCAATAGACTGCTAATTATTCTTTTCATGGTTAAACTCTATCGTAAATTTTGCGCCACCATGTTTTGAAGTACCGATTTGCATCAGGCCATGATACGACTTAACTAAATCAGATACGATAGCCATTCCTACGCCGTGGCCAGCTTCATAGGTGTCTAATCTTGCACCTCTGGTCAGTAGCTCTGAGCGACGGTGCTCGGGAATACCAGGACCGTCATCTTCGATCTCTATGATTAACAGGCGCTTTTTGGGTGCACTTACTTCTATATCGACCAAAGAGCCACATGCTTTACAGGCGTTATCTATAATATTACCAAGAATTTCCATTAAATCCGTTTTATCGCCAAGAAATGCAACCTCCTCACCACATTCTGATGAAAATTGAATGTGCTTGTCGTGATACACTTTAGTCATGGCGTTAAGTATTGAGTCAAGTACAGGTTTTACTGACGTTTGTTTCTTCCATGTATCAGATGCGCCCGTTGCAGCACGTTTCAATTGATGTTCGATCATCGCATTGATTCTGTCTAGCTGTTCCTGAGCGTCTGCATCTTTTGCCAGTGGACTGGATTTGATCACTGCAAGAGGAGTTTTTAACGCGTGCGCAAGGTCACTAAGTGAAGCTCTATATCTCTCTTTTTGACGCTTTTGAGATTCTAATAGTAAGTTTAAGTCGGATTTGATTGTTAGGAGCTCGACGGGGTAGAGACCCGTGATCTTATCGCGTTCACCAGCTTCAATTTCTTTAATTTCTTTATCCAATCGCTGTAACGGCCGGGCGTTCCATACAAACCCAAATGCCATTAACCCGGCTATCACTACACCCATAACCAGCATCCAGTTTACCAAGGTGTTTCTAAACCCTGACATTAACTCCATCAGCGCGTCATTTTTCTTTAAAAGTACAAAGCGGGCTTGTTGTGATTGCTCTGCATTTCCGAGAATAACAGTTAGGCTAAGTTGCCAAAACAGTACACCATTATATTCAACTCGTTTAAACTCAGATGCTCCAGCCTGATTTTCTGAAAAGTCAGGTGAAATTGAGAGATTTACAGCCGACTCAGAATACCAAACAAGAGAATTATCTTGATAGACAAGTGCATAAGTATCAGAGTTCAGTCTGTTTAACTCAGGCGCCAGTATACTGCGAGGCATTTCGAGTCCGTTCGAGACAAATTCGACTTCAGAAATAAGAGAGTAGAGGTGGGCTTCTAAAGTTTTTTCAGTCGCATCGACTAAAGAAGAATAATAAGCCCTGCCCACGGAGAAAAACAGCGCGGGAAGGGCAATAATAAGCACAAAGACAAGGATAAATCCTTGTCTTATTTTAAGCGAAATTTGAGAGCTGTTTACCACTGATTTTTGAACCTATATCCACGTCCTCTAAGGGTTTCAACAGGGTTAAGAGTGCCATCTGGGTCTAGCTTTTTACGCAGTCTTAAGACAAACACTTCAATGACGTTAGAGTCTAAGTCAAAGTCCTGATCGTATATGTGCTCTGTAAGTTCAGATTTAGAAATGACTTTTTGTGGGTTAACCATTAAGTATTCTAAAACTTTGTATTCATAGGCTGTAAGTGATAGCTCGTTATCGTTAACCCAGACTTGCTGTGAGCGAGTGTGGATTTTGATTGGGCCAATGCAAATCTCTGGATTTGCTTGTCCAGCACTACGTCTAATTAGTGCATTACAGCGCGCTATCAGTTCTTCAACATGAAATGGTTTGGTGAGGTAGTCATCAGCTCCTGCATCAAGGCCTTCTACCTTGTCTTGCCAGCGGTCACGGGCCGTTAAGATTAAAATAGGGATCTTAACGCCGTTAGCACGTGCTCTACGGATAATTTCAATACCGTCAAGTTTTGGCAAGCCGAGATCGATCACTGCCATATCTAACGGATATTCTTCAAGGTGAAATAATCCAGACTCACCATCATGACACAAGTCAACGCTATATTTTTCTTTCTCTAATGCATTTCGCAGGTTTTCTGCTAGTTGAATATCGTCTTCGATAACTAAAATACGCATCCTTAGTCCTTATTTACTTCACCTGTCTTCTTGTTTACTTTTAAGTCAACAATTCGACCATCTGGTTGGAGAATTCTTACCACAAAAAATTGATTTTCTTCAGAAATCTTAAGTGTTCTTCCTGCGTACTTATCAAGCGCCAGAGACACAGCTTCTTTTTTTGTAATTATCTTTACATTCTTATCATTGCGGCTATTGGCGTCTGCTACACTCGAAGCGAACGCCAAGATCAACGCTAAGAGAGTGAGTTGCAATCGCATTTTAAGCTCCACAGTTTCATAGATACTAAGTGTCTAAACTTCATAAATCTCAAACAAATTTAGTGCTTTTGTAATTAACCTTTGCTGAACTTAACGTTCAGTAAACTTTTATGGCAGAACTCGCTTGTACGGTTTTACAATACTAGCAGTATAGACGCCAGCATCAATATAGGGATCGACGCTTGCCCATTGCTGCGCACTTTCTAGGTTTTCAAACTCAGCAATAACCAACGAACCCGTAAAACCCGCTTCACCAGGATCTTCCGAGTCAATAGCTGGTAATGGGCCTGCTGCAAACAATCGACCTTGTTGTTTTAATTCTTCTAAACGAGCTAAGTGAGCAGGACGCACAGCAAGACGCTTTTCTAATGAGTTTTCAGCATCGGTTGAATAGATCATGTAAAGCATAAGTATTAGTTCCGGATTGATTTCTAGGTTATTATTGTTATTTTTACGTATTTTGTCGGCTGTTCAGGGCCATTTGTCAATACTATGATAAAACGCCCTCAGTGCAAAAGTAAATGTACACAGAGTTTTTCAGTGATTAGACATTTAAACTTGAAAAACACTCAGCTTGACTGGTAGAGTCCTTCGGATATTTGTAGAAAATAATAATAAGGTTGATTGCAATGAGTGCAAACCGTGAGCATTTTAGCTCCCGATTAGGGTTTATCCTTGCCGCTGCGGGTTCTGCTGTTGGTATTGGTAACTTAGTCGGCTTTCCTGTTTCCGCCGCAAAAAATGGTGGTGGGGCATTTTTACTAATCTATGCACTATTTGTAGTGTTTATCTGTTTACCTGTCATGATGGCAGAAATGGCAATGGGTAGGAAAGCCCAAAAAGATCCGTTTGGCGCATATAAACTGTTATCTAATCATGATAAAAAGTGGTCAATAGCTGGATTCTTGGCTGTACTCACGCCGTTTATGATTGCCGTCTTCTATATGGTTATTACCGTTTGGATCTTTGGCTTTTTGGCGCAAACAGCCCTAGGTAATTTAGATGTACTCGCCTCTCCGAAGTACTTTGGTACTTTTATCAACGATACCAATGTTTTCATCTATATGTTGATTGTGGGCGTTATCGTTAACCTTATCTTGGTTGGCGGTGTAAAAGAAGGGATCGAAAAAGCGGCTAAGTTACTCATGCCGGCGTTATTTGTCATGTTGATTGGCCTTGTCGCATACGTGCTAACCCTTGACAACGCGATGGCAGGTGTACGCTATTACATCGTTCCCAATTTCGAAAAGATGAATGCAAGTGTACTAAATGGAGCACTATCACAGGCGTTCTTTTCACTGTCTTTAGGTATGGGTATATTGATCACTTATGCTTCCTATATTTCTAAGAAAGACGACATCGTCGGTAGCTCTAAAATGGTCGCTGTTACAGATTCATTAGTGGCATTCATTGCAGGTCTGATGGTACTTCCAGCTATCTTCAGTTTTAATCCGAATACAGATCCAAGTAAGTTATCGGACTCTTCAGTATCTATGATTTTCGATTACTTACCTAAATTGTTATTGGCGTTACAAGATGATATTGGTTACGTCGGTGCCTCAATTGTTGCAGGTACTTTCTTTTTACTGGTTTTCTTTGCCGCGATAACGTCGCTAGTGTCAATTATCGAGGTGCCTACCGCGACCTTGATGGAAGAAAAATGTATTTCACGTAAAAAGGCATTGATTATCTTAGCGTTGACCACAGGTATTTTAACTGTGTTATCTACAATGTCTTTTGGTATGGTGGATTGGCTTACAAGTTTTGTAAGTTATGGCGATGCTCAGAAGAGCTTCTTTGACCTAATCTATGACGTGTTTTACGACACTATTTTACCCTTGAATGGTTTGCTGTTGTGTCTATTCGTTACTTATCGCTGGAAAAAATCTGGCTTGAATGAAGAACTTGCGCAAGGTTCAGAGGGGTACGTCGGCAGCTTTACTGAGAAATATATTAATTTCTCCCTATCTACGTTCATCCCAGTGATCCTGCTGGCTATTTTCATTAATACTGTTGCAACCAAGTATTTTGCATTCAGTATCTTTGGCTTCTAGTAGCAGGGCATTGATGTTGGGCACGATGACATCGGCGTATTATTGCGCCGATGCTCATATTCTATTAAGCCACTAAAATTTTACGCCCGAATCTAAGTACTGCCCAATTCCTATTGTAAACATCCACAGTCCCCACAGGCTATGCTCCAACACACACACGGCAAGAGAGCGGCTGTGTGCATAAGTATAAGAAAATAATAGCCCTCCAACAAAAGATAACGCCACGGCTATCCAGTTGTCATAGACGCAGTGAGCAAGCGCAAACACCAATGCACTTAGCAAAACTCTGTTGTTTTTATTTGGTAAAATCCTTTTATAGCGATGAAAGAAGTAGCTCCTAAAAATTAACTCTTGTGGTAAGACGGAAAGAATGGGGTAAGCAATTAATAATAATAACCAGTCGCTGGGTGAATTGAGCGGCAGGGAAAACCAATTTCCTTGACTAACTAAACCATAGAGCATGGCGGAAAACATTGCACCTGCGAAAAACGTGGTAAATAAACGTTTTTTGACGGACGAAAATTCTCCCAAACTGGTTAACCTAAAGCGTTTGAAATGGGGATCGGTTAGTAGTAAATGGGTACAGACTGCCATTAAAATGATCAGTGCTGGAAACAGCCAATTGTTGAGGTGATCACGAAATTGATAAGCGACAATGGGCAGGACAAAGAATACAAATACGAGTTCACACCACCGGTATTGGCTTGCGTTCAAGGCTGGTTCCCCAAAATATTTGGCGGCTACAAGCCGCTATAGTTAGCTCTTACTCGTTAACTATAGCAGCTGCAGATGAACCTTGAATGGTTACTCTTCAGGTAAATATTTTTGAATTTTAAACATGGTAAAGAGGAGTGCAATAAAGGTGATCCCAATTAAACCAAAGACTTTAAAGTTCACCCAAAAGTCAAGAGAGAAGTGGTACGCAACGTAAAGGTTTAGGCCTGCGATGAAGAAAAGTAATATTGCCCAAAATAGATTTAATTGGTCACAGTCTTTGGCTGGTAAATCAATATCAATCTCGCTTTTTTCCTTCTCAGCAACTGACTTTAACACGCCTTCGAGTGCGCCTTTTACCAAGTTTTTATTAAACAAATACCTAGATATGAGTAATGCTGCACCTAAAATGGCATAAATAATAGTGGCTTTCCATTTAATAAATTGCTCATCATGGAAGAAAATAGTCATCCCACCAAGGATCAGCGCAATCGCTAGGAATATCCAATGACGCTTTGCGACTTCGCGCTTAGTGATGTATTGGTGTGCGACCTGTATAAGAGAGGCGATGATTAGTACACCCGTTGCCCAAAAAATATCGACAAACTTATAAACCGCAAAAAATAAGATGAGCGGTAAGTACTCAATTAAAAATGACATTTTTTATCCTAACAAAGTTGGTTGTAAGGGTTTTACCAAGATACGACGAGAACATCAACATTGACTTTCTTTGATGAAACCCATAGCCTGCTGCGCTCATTCTATGGTTCAGAGGTATTTGCATGAATAAGAGCGATTTAGTTACAAAAATGGCGGAAATTAGTGGGTTAACAAAAAAAGATTCACAGGCGGTGTTAAATGTCATTTTACAGGCCACTAAAAAGCGCTTGTCAGAAGGTGATCAGATGCAAATTAATGGACTTGGCACATTCGCGTTAAGTTATCATCCCCCAAAGCAGGGACGCAACCCACAAACAGGTGAGACCATCACCATTGAGGGACAAAACAAGGTATCGTTTAAGCCTGCTAAAGCCTTAAAAGATAACTTGCGTTAATTTTAAGAAAAGCCAGTGTTTAACACTGGCTTAGAAGTATTGTCACTTTTGTGTTGCAGCTTTCATTCGCTCAACAAAGGTTTTTAGCTCAAAGCACATGGTGCTAGGGTCATCCAAATGTTTTTCGATGATTTTCACCACCGCTGAGCCACTAATTGCACCTGCTGCACCTGATTTAATTGCATGCTTTACATGCTCAGGGTCAGAAATACCAAATCCTAACAGTGACGGCGCAGCATGATACTCGATAAGTTTGGTGATCATCTCTGTTGCCGGCATTTGTGCCGTTGTTTCTGTGCCAGTAACGCCTGCGCGCGAAAGTAAATAAGTATAGCCACGACCCCGGGTGGCGCATTCTCGTAACGTATCATCGCAGGCATTCGGTGTGGCAATGAAAATTGGCGCGATGTCATTTGCCATTGCAGTGAGCCTAAACGGTTTGGCTTCGTGCAGTGGCACATCAGCAACTAAGATAGAATCCACACCCGCAGTTTTGGCGTCTTGATAAAACTGCTCAATACCACGAGCAAAAATCAAGTTTGAGTAAAGCAACAAACCAATTGGGATATCACTGTTGTAGCGACGAATTTCAGCGATGATCTCAAGACAGTCTTGTGTATTAACATCTTGCTTTAATGCTCGGATGTTAGCCGCTTGGATAACAGGGCCATCGGCGATGGGATCGGAAAACGGAATACCGAGCTCCAATGCATCAGCACCACCGTCAATCAGGCTTTTGATGATCTCAATACTGAGAGCCTTATTGGGATCGCCAATCGTCACGAAAGGAACAAATGCACCTTGGTTTTTTTCATTTAAGTGCGCGAACATCGCGTCATAACGTCTCATAGTTCACCTCGCTCAGATAGTACTTGGTGGACGTGAGCTAAGTCTTTGTCTCCGCGACCACTTAAGTTAACAACAATCACCGTTTCTTCGGTTTGCGCTTCTGCATATTTTAGTGCGTATGCCAGAGCATGGCTTGACTCTAAGGCTGGAATAATACCTTCGTGTTTAGCTAGCGCTTGAAAGGCATTTAATGCTTCAGTGTCGGTAATACCAACATATTGTGCGCGGCCTGTTTCATGAAGGTAGGCGTGTTGTGGACCAACAGCTGGGTAGTCAAGACCTGCTGACACAGAGTAAGATTCTTCAATTTGGCCATCTTTATTCTGCATGATATAGGTATAGGCGCCGTGCAAGATGCCTTTACTTCCTTTACATAGTGCCGCGCCGTGCTCATCGGTATCTAGGCCTTTACCAGCCGGTTCCACCCCGATTAACTTAACGTCTTTTTCGTCAATAAAATCGGCGAACATACCAATAGCATTTGAACCGCCGCCCACACAAGCGATAACCGCATCAGGCAAACGACCTTCCGCTTTTAGTACTTGTTGTTTTGCCTCTTCACCAATCATTTTTTGGAACTCACGGACAATCGTCGGGAACGGGTGAGGACCTGCAGCCGTGCCGAGTAAATAATGTGCCGTTTTGTAGTTTGCAGACCAGTCACGTAATGCTTCATTTACCGCGTCTTTTAATGTGCCTGAGCCAGCGGTAACTGGGATAACTTCCGCACCCATCAAACGCATTCTAAATACGTTTGGTTGCTGACGCTCAACATCTTTAGCCCCCATGTATACTCGGCACTTTAAGCCGAGTAAGGAGCAGGCTAGGGCGGTTGCAACACCATGTTGTCCAGCGCCGGTTTCAGCAATGACTTCTTTTTTACCCATACGTTTGGTTAAGAGCGCTTGACCTAACACTTGGTTGGTCTTGTGTGCACCACCGTGAAGTAAATCTTCACGCTTTAAGTACAGTTTGACCTTAGGGTTTTTAACTAAGTTGCGTGTCTTGGTCAGTGGTGTTGGGCGACCCGCAAATTCATTCAAAAGTTGATAAAACTCCTGTTGAAATTCTGGGTCTTTTTGTGATTTATAAAATTCCTGTTCTAACTGCTTTAACGCAGGTACGAGTAACTCGGGCACAAACATGCCTCCGAAGTCACCAAAATAAGCTGAATTACTCATGTCCACCTCAATATTTTCGAATTTGTGTAAACGCGTTTGCGATTTTTTGAGCGCATTTTTTACCAGGCGATTGCTCAACGCCTGAATTTAGGTCAAAACCATCGGCACCTATATTGACGGCACCGTGAATGTTGTCGGGGTTTAGGCCGCCAGCCAACATATAATTGCTTGAACTACGATTTAATAGCTGCCAATCAAACACTTGTCCCGTGCCACCAAATGCAGTGTCGGTTTTGGTATCGTACAATTGCTTGTCTACGCCAGCGAAGGGGCTTGGCAGTGCTGTGTCCACCCCCTGTGCTTTCCAAATTTGACAGGTAACAGGTAGTTGTTTTCGCAGGGTATCGATGTACAGCTCATCTTCATTGCCATGTAATTGCACTGCACTAAGCTTTAAAATTTGCGCATACTCTGCAACTTGCTCAAGCGGTGCGTTAACGAACACACCAACGTACTTGAGCGGCGCACTATCAGCGACGGCCTTCGCACAATCAATGTCGACATAGCGAGGAGACTTTGGATAAAAGATAAGGCCACCGTACACCGCGCCCGCTTCATAAGCGGCTTGCGCATCTTGGCTTCGAGTAAGACCACACACTTTGTTTTCGCCCAAAATCAAGCGTCTGCAAGCAAGTTCTAAATCTTGCTCTGCCATCAATGAGCTACCAACCAAAAAGCCATCACAAATTGGTGACAAACGTTTCACATCACGGTGTGTGTAGATACCAGACTCTGAAATCACTACTTTGTCTTCGGGGATTAACTTTCTTAGTTTCTCTGTAGTTGCTAAATCCGTTGATAAATCTCTGAGATCACGATTGTTAATACCGATAAGCTCAGCATCTAACGCAAGCGCTCTTGTCACTTCTTCTTCGTTGCTTACTTCCGTTAAAATCGACATATTAAGAGATTTGGCCACGTTCGCTAGTGCCACATATTCTTCGTCATTTAATACAGACAACATCAAAAGAATGGCATCGCCACCGTGTAGACGGGCGAGGTAAACTTGGTATTCATCAATAAAGAAGTCTTTACAGATCAGAGGCTGATCAACCAGCTTTCTCACCGTGGCAAGGTATTCATAACTGCCTTGAAAGTATTTTTCGTCGGTTAGCACACTAATACATGTCGCGTACTTACGATAAACACTGGTAATTTCAGTCAAATCAAAATGTGAGCGAATAAGGCCTTTTGAAGGTGACGCCTTTTTGCACTCTAAAATAAATTGTGTCCCAGCTTGCGCCAACGCAGCGGTGAAGTTAAGCGTGGTGGGGGTTACTTCGTCGATAAAGTCACTTAACGGACGCTGCGCTTTACGCGCTTTTAATTCTTCGACTTTATCGGCAACAATTTTTTCTAATACATTAGCCATTACTCACCTCTACAATGTTAGCCAAGGTTGTCATGGCTTTCTTGCTTGCAAGCACTTCGCGTACTTGTTGGCTTGCGGTTTTAAAATTTGACGCCTTATCGGTTAATACCAGCAAAGCTGCAACGTTTGCAATGATCGCTGCATTGTGTGCAGCTTCGCCTTCACCATTTAAAATCGCAAGGCTCGCTTTCGCGTTATATTCTGGCGTATCACCAGCAATAGATTCAAGTGAATAGTTTTCTAGTCCAAAATCGCTTGGGGTAACGGTGTATTGTGTCACTTCACCATGCTTTACTTCTGCGACTAGCGTTTCGCCGTGTAGGGCAATTTCATCTGTGCCACTACCGTGAACTACCATCGCTCGTTTCGTACCTAAGCGGTTTAACGTTTCAGCCATGGGTAAAACAAGGGCAGGGTCGTAAACGCCGAGTAATTGCACCTCAGGCTTGGCTGGGTTTGCCAATGGCCCGAGAATATTAAATATCGTGCGCGTTTTTAGTTGTGTGCGAACTGGCATAGCATGTTTTACACCTGCGTGGTAATGCGGTGCAAACAAAAAGGTAAAGCCGGTCTCTGCTAAGCACTTTTCTGCAAGTGCGGGAGTCATATCAATGTTGATCCCAAGTGCTTTTAGTAAATCCGCGGAACCTGATTTACTGCTTACGCTGCGATTACCGTGTTTGACCATATTAATGCCACATGCTGCGGCAACAATGGCGGCGGTGGTACTCACGTTGATGGTATTTGTGCCATCGCCACCCGTACCACAGCTGTCTGCTGCGAGTAGATCTTGCTTGTCAAATGCGGTGGCATGATCACGCATAGCCTGAGCTGCTCCGGCTATTTCCGCCGCTGTTTCACCTTTAAACTTTAGCGCAAGCAGCGCTGCCGTAAGTTCGATGTCACTCAGTTGTCCAGCCATAATATCGCTAAACAAGGATTTGGCGGCGTCGAACGATAAATCTTGTTGCTGTAATAGAGGTTGTAACTTTTCCATCGTGATCTCCTAAGCGCTAAGGTACGCGATACTTTGTTGTAATAGCTGAGCGCCATTGGGGGTCAATATTGATTCTGGGTGAAATTGATAGCCAATCACTTTGTGTTCACTGTGATAGATAGCCATCGGAATGGCCTGATATCTCGCGATCACTTGCAGTGCTGGTGGTACGCTTGTTGCCATTAGAGAGTGATAACGCGCCACGGGGAATTGTGTTCCAAGTCCGGCAAATACCGGATGCTCATCCGCTTCAATAATAGAAGATTTACCATGTACCGTCTCACCTGCTTTGCCAACTTCACCACCATAACTCTGAGTTAGGGCTTGTTGACCGAGGCAAATTCCAAGCATGGGGAATTTACCTTTACATAGCTCAATTAACGCGAGCAAACAGCCTGATTCCGATGGCGCGCCAGGTCCAGGTGATAAAACTAAGATCACAGGATCAACCTCTGCACACATTTTATTGAAAATGGTTTCGGCAGAGATATTGTTACGATAAACGACCAAGTCGAGTCCTAGCAGGCTAAGCTCATCCACAAGGTTATAACTGAAAGAATCAAAATTATCTAAAAAGTATACCTTAGTCATGGTTTGCTCCTTCATACGTGGACTGTACTGCTTTAATCACTGCCATGGCTTTAGCTTTGGTTTCATTTGCTTCACTTTGTGGATTTGAATCAAACACGACACCTGCACCCGCTTGCACGTAAGCAACGTTATCTTTTACAAACGCGGAGCGAATGACGATGCAGCTGTCCATCGCGCCATTACCCATCAAATAACCTACCGCGCCGCCGTAACTACCACGACGCTGCTTTTCTGTATGGCGAACAAGTTCTGCGGCTTTAACTTTTGGTGCGCCGACGAGAGTGCCCATATTCATACAAGCCTGATAAGCGTGGAGGGCATCTAAATCCGGCTTTAATTGGCCTACGACGCGCGATACTAAATGCATGACTTGTGAGTAGCGGTCCACTTTCAATAATTCTTTTGCGTGTCGAGTACCTGCAATACTGATCCGTGCGACATCGTTACGGGCAAGGTCAACCAACATAAGGTGCTCAGCACGCTCTTTTTGATCGTTGCGCAGCTCAAGTTCAATGCGGCTATCTAAATCTGGATTGATACTGCCATCAGCAAACTTACCTCGTGGTCTCGTCCCCGCGATGGGATAGACCTCAACTTGGTTACTCTGTTCACAATATTTGAGTGCCGACTCTGGAGATGCGCCAAATAACACAAAGCGCTCATCCTTCATATAAAACATGTAAGGACTGGGGTTTTGTAGTTTAAGCTGTTTATAGGCGGCGAGTGAGTTGTGGCAAGGAAGTGAAAAAGTGCGAGAGGGAACGACTTGGAAAATGTCACCGTTGATAATGTTGGTTTTCAACTTTTCAACGTGTTGACAATATTCGTCGTCACTCACATTGACTTTGACGTCTGCGCCGCCACTTTGTGGCTCAAACTGAAATTCAGTGATTTGGTCACATTGACTGTTTAGCTCTTCTAGTTGTTTGCCTACTTCAAAACAATTTGCGTGAACCTCAGGGCCATTGAAAACATTACCAATGAGCTCAGTAGCTCGTGCTTGATGATCGATCACAACTAAGGTTTCAGCCAGATAGAAAACATAGTCAGGACAGTCGTTGTCTCCATCTGGTACTTCAGGAAGTTGCTCAAAGTTTGCCACCATATCATAGGCGAATACTCCACCTAAAAAGACGGAAAACGGCGTATCTGAGTTACGTTTAATTTCATTGATACAGGTTCTGAGCGCACTAAAGGCGTTATCCGCTTTTAGTTTTGTATGCTCATCAATGTCACTTTCCAATGCGTTGTACGTGAGCGTCAAAGTATTATCATTGAGGATCACGTCACAATTTGTGACCTTTTGCGCAAGGTACGGTAGCAACTGAGCACCATTGTTAGACAAGGCTTTGGCAATGACTTGGGCACCATTACATTCGAATCGAATCGCACTATCCACAAGCACGATACTTTTCACATTGTCTTTAGACTCTATTTCTGCTGATTCGAGCAGTAACGAGTTTGTTTTGTTTAAACCTGCGTATAAAGACAGTGGGCTGGCAATATAATCGCGCCTTTGTCTTATGCTGGTGACCTCACCTGGTGTGGTCGTTATATGACTAAAAATCAAACCTCATTCCTCTTAATTTCTAGATATTCTGTTTAGAAAATAAAAAACCCCCGAAAGCTGAGCTCTGCGGGGGTTATTGTTCAGACACAACAATACCGTCCCGCTAGGGCATCCACCACCACCAAATTGTGTTTACTGTGATATTGTTGTTCATAAAAGCCTCTAAAAAGTATAAAAAAACCCGCGACATTGCGCGGGTTGATAAATCGTAGATATAACGAAACACACCCGCTTAGTTCGAGTGCCACCACCAAATGTTTTTTTGAATTTGTTTGTTCATTTGTGAATATTTCGTTGTTTAATCTAAATTAGCTACAGTAAACCCTATTCTTGCTACAAGTGTCAAGGGCAAATATCAGAAAATAACCTAAGGTCGTATCAGTTAACTTGTGATATAATCAAAACGTTGATAATTCATAGAGATAGTTAATACATTTTGATTAAATATGACCTCCACAGCCATACTACTTTTTCCGATGGCCGCTTAGCTGTTGATGAATTGCTTGAGCGAGCAACGGAAAAAGGCGTTGATATTCTTGCAATTACCGATCATGACACGATAGATGCGATCCAGCCTGCCCGTGACTACATTAGCCAAAATAATCTCACGTTAGAACTTATTAATGGCGTTGAAATTTCCACGAAATGGGAAAGCTTTGAGATCCATATCGTTGGATTAAATTTTGACCCTGAGCATGAAGCATTAACAAGGTTGCTGCACGAACAGCAGCAAAAGCGAGAAGCCAGAGCAAAAGAGATCGGCGAGCGATTATCCAAAAAGGGCTATGAGCATGTCTACGAAGATGCCCTTGCACTTGCCCAAACTGCGCAGATCACCAGAGCGCATTTTGCTCAAGTGCTGGTTGAGCGAGGTGTGGCTAAAAATGTACAAAGCGTTTTCAATAAATTTTTAGCACGTGGCAAGACTGGGTATGTGCCAAGTCAATGGTGCGATATACACACGGCGGTTGCTGCTATTCATGCCGCGGGTGGAGTAAGTGTATTGGCACACCCTGCTCGATATAAGATGTCGAATAAGTGGCTAAGAAAGTTAATTGCTGAATTTAAAGCGGTTGGGGGAGCTGCAATGGAAGTTGCACAGCCGCAGCAAGCGCCTACTGAGCGCCAATTTTTGGGGCGACTAAGTCAAGAGTTTGAATTGTTAGCAAGCCAAGGGTCAGATTTCCACTTCCCAATGCCTTGGGTCGACCTTGGTCGTAACTTGTATTTACCTAAAGATTGTCAAGGAGTTTGGCGTCATTGGGGAGGCAAAGAGGAATAAGCTTATGAGTCAATTTTTTCATATTCACCCAGATAACCCGCAAGCGCGTTTAATTCGCCAAGCGGCTGATATTATTGAGCAAGGTGGCGTGGTGGTGTTTCCAACCGACTCCGGCTATGCTATTGGTTGCAACCTCGGTAATAAGCAAGCTAAGGAGCGGATAGAGCGGATCCGCGGCATCGAAAAACACCATAACTTCACTCTTTTATGCCGTGATCTGTCGGAGCTTTCGACCTATGCCCGTGTCGATAATCAAATGTTTAGGATGATTAAAAATAATACGCCCGGTCCGTACACGTTTATTTTTAAAGGGACGAAAGAAGTTCCTCGTCGTTTGCTCAATGAGAAGAAAAAAACCATCGGGATCCGTGTGACTGATAATCCAATTACTTGCGCGTTGTTGGAAGCGCTGGGTGAACCTTTGATGTCATGCTCTTTGATTTTGCCAGGAGAGCAGTTTACTGAGTCTGACCCCGATGATATCCGCATGCGTCTTGAGAAGCACGTAGAATTAATAATTCATGGTGGCTATTTAATCGAGCAAGCAACCACCGTTATTGATATGTCCGAAGACACCATTGAAATTTTGCGTCGTGGCTGTGGCGATACGTCGCCTTTTGAATAACGCATGTTGAGATGACAGAAGCACTCCAACAGAAATTACCGCTGGCCTTTTTACACGGTGAAGCGGTAATTGAAAAGCCGGAAGATCTTTATATTCCCCCCGAAGCCCTCGAAGTTATCTTAGAGACCTTTGAAGGCCCGTTGGACTTACTGCTTTATCTTATTAAAAGACATAAATTAGACATTCTAGAATTACCGATTTTTAGTATTACTCAGCAGTATGTTCAGTACGTTGAAATGATGAAGGACATGCAGCTCGAACTTGCGGGTGAATACTTAGTGATGGCAGCTTTGCTGGCACAAATAAAATCAAGAATGCTACTACCAAAACACGAAGAGTTAGAGGAAGAGGAAGATCCCAGAGCTGAGCTGGTGAGACGCTTGCAGGAATACGAGCAATTTAAGCAAGCCGCTGAAAACTTAGATGAGATCCCTCGTGTTGAGCGTGATATCTTTGTCGCTCATGCGTTGGTAGACAGTAGTACCGACTCTGAGCCAGAATTCCCAGACATTGAACTGAGGGAATTAATTTTGGCGCTGTCGGAAGTGATGGCCCGAGCCAAGACTTTTGAGCACCACCAAATATCCGCAGAAGCACTTTCGACTCGAGAGCGTATGAGCTTTATATTGCAATTGCTACGAGAACAGAATAAGCCGGTAGAATTTGCGCGATTTTTTACTTTTGACGAAGGGCGCAGTGGAGTGGTGGTTACTTTTATTGCCATGCTCGAACTCATTAAGGAGCAATTGGTTGACTATATTCAGTCAGCAACTGCAGCGTCGATTTACCTGCATTTAAAAGGCTAGGGGATGACAGCAGCCTCTGCTATACTCCGCATTTTTATCTTCAAGCATAAAATATGAAAAGACGCGTTAGCGACGAACAACTGGTTGAATTGGTTGAAGCAGCGATTTTCGTTTCAGATAAGCCGTTATCTAAAAAGCGCTTAAAAGAAACCGTGCTGGAAGATATCAGCGTGTCATCACTGCGTATTGATCAGGCACTGGAAACACTGGTAAATCATTATCAAACTCGCGGTGTAAGGCTGGTTGAGGTTGGTACTGGATACCGTTTTCAAGCTTGCCCGAGCTTGAGCCCTTGGCTAAGTAAACTGTGGCAGGAAAAAGCACCAAAATACTCACGTGCTACACTTGAGACTTTGGCATTGATTGCTTACCGACAACCAATCACTCGAGGCGAAATAGAGCAAGTGCGCGGGGTCACCGTGAGTTCTAATATTATCAAAAGCTTGATAGATCGCGAGTGGATAAAAGTGGTGGGTTACAAAGAGGTACCGGGTAAGCCTGCATTGTATGCAACGACAAAACAATTTTTAGATTACTTCTCATTATCTGGTCTTGGGGAATTACCTCGATTACCTGAACAACATAATGAGAAAATAGAACAGTTATTAAACGATCCTTCTGTGAGAGAACCATCTGAATGAGTGAAAAACTACAAAAAGTATTGGCAAGAGCTGGCGTTGGCTCAAGACGCGAAATGGAAAAGTATATTGAGTCTAACCGCGTAAGTGTAGATGGAAAAGTTGCCAAGCTAGGAGACCGAGTAGAAGAGACTTCGGTGATCCGTGTAGATGGACATATTGTTAAAATAGAACAGCAAGAAGAGCGCATCTGTCGCGTACTTATGTACCATAAGCCTGAAGGTGAGCTATGTACTCGTCGCGACCCTCAAGGTCGTCGCACTGTATTCGATAGGCTACCTAAGTTAGATGGTGACCGTTGGATAGCAATTGGGCGATTAGATATCAATACATCAGGCCTATTGCTTTTTACCAATGATGGTGAGCTAGCTAATCGCTTGATGCATCCAAAATACGAAGTCGAACGTGAATATTCTGCTCGGGTATTTGGTGAAGTAACAAATCAAACTTTGCGTACATTAACCAAAGGCGTTGAGCTAGAAGATGGTCCTGCAAAATTTCTTAAGATTAAGCCACTTGGTGGTGAAGGTCTGAATAAGTGGTTCAACGTAACACTGACGGAAGGGCGTAATCGTGAAGTCAGGCGTCTTTGGCAGTCACAAGGTGTTGAAGTGTCGCGCTTGATCCGTATCCGTTATGGTAAATTAGAGCTTAACAAGCGTTTGCCACAAGGTGGATGGGAAGAATTAAAATTAGAAGATGTTAACTACTTACGCAAATCGGTGAGTATGAGAGCCGAGCAGCAAACTAAGTTGTCGGTCATGCCAGAAAAGCGTAAAGACAAGCGCGCGAAAATTAATAAGATCCGCAAAGCAGTGAAAAAGCATAATCAAAGGGTCAAAACCCCGAGAAGAAAGTAATTTAAGCTTTTCTAAAACACCACACCAGCCTAGCTGGTGTTTTTGTATTTGATAAGGAAATTCAAATGAAAGAGACGTTTGCTGGTAGTTGTCTGTGTGGTCAGGTTAAATATCTTGTAGAGGGCAACGCGCAGGGCTTTTATCTATGTCATTGTGAGTATTGTCAAAAAGACACAGGTTCCGCACATGCTGCGAATCTATTTTTTCAAAATGCAGTGCTAACTTGGCTTGCGGGCGAAAAGTTAATAACCCGCTTTACTTTACCGAATACTAAGCACGTTAAAGCCTTTTGTGCTCGTTGTGGCTCTGCATTACCAAACCAGCAGCCTGTCGGTTTAGTGGTACCTGCCGGTAGCTTAGATGATGCGCCGAGTCTTACGCCAACTGCACACCTATTTATCGCGAGTAAAGCGAAGTGGGATGAAAAATTAGAGCAGGTGCAGGCATTTGAAACCTTGCCGAGAGATTAACTTAGGTAATATAGAAGGCTGCAATTATGGATTTGCAGCCTTTAAAACACTAGTTAGTAGGTTTGGGCATCTAAAGATTGGCCATTAACCCCGATTGAGTCATCAGACATCAAGTACAGGTATGTAGGCATTAATTCTTCAGGTGTTTTTAGTTTATCTTTATCTTCACCTGGGAATGCTGATGCACGCATACTTGTTCTTGTCGCACCAGGATTAATGCAGTTGATGCGAATATTGGTTTTACCCACTTCTTCGGCCCAAGTTTGCATCATACCTTCGGTTGCGAACTTAGAAATTGCATACGCTCCCCAAAACTCACGACCTTTACGTCCTACACCCGATGAAGTAAAGACGATAGAAGCGTTAGGTGCTTTTCTCATTACTGGGAATAGCGATTTAGTGATCACCGCTTGGGCTGTTACGTTTACCTTCATTATGTTTTCGAAGGTTGAAACGCAAAAGTGTTCCATTGGACCTAAAGAGCCTAAAATAGACGCATTATTTAGCAAGCCGTCAAGCTTACCAAATTGCTGCTCGATAGTGGCAGCCAAGTCTCGGAAGTGTTGTTTGGTTGCACCACGTAAATCTAAAGGTACAATTGCAGGCTGTGGGTAACCGGCGTTAACAATTTCATCATAAACGGCTTCTAGTTTACTGGTGGTTTTGCCCAATAAAATAACCGTTGCACCATATTTGGCGTAATTAATCGCCGCAACACGGCCGATGCCGTCGCCAGCACCTGTTACTAATATCGTTTTATTCGCAAGTGCGTTTTCAGGAGCTTGATAAGTCTGCATTCTGGACTCCAATTAAGATGTTTGGGTCATTTTATCACAATGCAGTAGCAAGTTAGCGAATTTATTGTAAATATGGCTGGCGAAATAACAAAGTTTGAGTTAAGTTTAACTGGTCTAATGTCTTATTAAAAATGCAATTACATAGATTTAACGAGAATTATCACAATAATAATAAGATTATGTCGGAGCCTATAAAATGAAAAAAATGCTACTCTCACTCGCAGTATCAGCAGCACTCGCTGGCTGTGGAGGCGGTGAAACGTTAGAAGATGTAAAAAATGATACTACGCCCGTTTCTCCAACGATTTCTATTAAATTTGATCCATCAGGCGGTGTGATCTCAGTTCCAAACGATATCCTTTTATCCGGCACTCAAGACGGAACCCTAAACTTACCTGACGAAATGTTAGGAATGAAAGATGGTGAAGGTAACCCTCTGGTAACGCGTGCAAGCTATGCAAACCCAAGTATTGTGATTGGCGCCTTAGATGGTTGGTCGACACAAATGCCTTACGTTATCGACATGACGACACCGAATGGGTTGACATTAGATGCGCAAAGCGTCATGACTCCGGGCTCTGTACGAATTTTTGAAGTTGCAATGGGTGGACCATTACAAACTGACGAAGACTGTGCTCAGGTGCCTTCAGGTATCGCTTGTAAGCCAATTGCTGAATTACAATTTGGCCCTGATGGTGATTTCGTTACAATGGCTAATAGCACAGGTAACGGTTTAGTTATTATCCCAGTTAAACCATTCAAACCTGAAACTACGTATATTACTGTTTTGACCAAAGGTCTTAAAGACTCAAAAGGTCAAAGTGTAGATGCTTCTTCGACTTACACGTTGTTGCGCCAAGACGCGCCATTGGTAACTGATGCTCAGAAATCGCTACAGGCTGTGATTCGTAGCTATGAAGGGGCGGTAACTGCAGCGGGTTCGGTGAGTAAAGAAGAGATTATATATACTGCAGCAATGACGACACAGTCGACAGGTCACGCATTGGCGGCGACTAAGCAATTGTTAGCCGCTAAACTACAGGGCGGTGCTAACCCTGTTGTCGCTGTACCTGCACAACCGGCGATCACTGTTGCAGATGCCCTTGTAGGAAAAGTGCCTGATGCTATTTTACCTGCTTTTAGAAGCGTGCGTTTATTGCAAGGTCAAATACAACTACCTCAGTACTTATCACAACCAAAAAATAAAGATATCTCTGCGCTAGCTGATACCTATTGGCAAGCACGCTGCGACAGCGCGGTAGCTGTCGCTGGATATGCGGCGCAAGCTGGTGGTTTACCAGAGCCAACAGAACCAAATGATATCGCCTGTAATACACTTTCGGGTGGAAAGCTGAGAGATTTAGGTTTAGATGGTACTAAGTTCTTGACCAAGTACAATCCAATTCCTAAAGAGCAGTGGCTTGCTAATGTTCCTGTGCAAATCACAATGCCTGCGGATGAGTCTCAGCGCCCTGAAGGCGGCTGGCCTATTGTTATCTTGCAACATGGTATCACGAGTAAAAAAGAAGACATGCTTGGCTTGACGTTGTCATTAACACAAGCAGGATTTGCCACAGTTGCGATCGATCACCCAATGCACGGTGCTCGCGGTTTAGATATTGATGGTGATGGCACTGATGATTTTAATGCCTCGACAGGTAGCGTGTTGTCCTACATGAACCTAACATCGTTGTTAGTTGCGCGTGATAACTTAAAGCAATCAGCTGCAGATTTAATGGGGTTACGTTTAGGCTTAAACTTTATTAATCAAGCATCTGGTGGCCAAGTTAACTTCAATACCCAGCAAGTTAGTTACCTAGGTCACTCACTTGGTTCAGTTGTAGGCCCAAGCTTCCTCGCTCAAACCAATGCGCCATTAAATCCAGCAATTGATGGCTTCTTTAAAGTTGAGTCAGCAGCACTTGCAAGTGGTGGTTCGGGCATTGCTAACTTCTTGATTGAGTCAAAATCATTTGGTCCGTTTGTACAAGGCTCCGTGTTGAGTTCTGCAGGTAATCTCGCATCGCAAGCGTTTAATGCCTATCTGCAAGAAGGCGCAGTTGCTGACTGTGGTACGTTTGCTGCGGATCAAAGCAAATATGTTTCTTGTGCATATGGAACGTTTAGAGCGAATTTAGAAGCGGCTGGAGACACCGCGACATTAGCACTGATTGATGGTACGGTGACGCAATTCGGTTTTGCAGCACAAACCGCATTAGATAGTGCAGATCCACTAAACTATGCAGCTTCCGTGAAAGCGCTACAAACGCCAGTATATATGAGTGTTGTTACGGGTGGTGTTGATGGTAATGCAGCTGACTTGGTTATTCCTCCAACGACAGAGCGTAGCTTCTTGTCAGGTAGCTTACCACTTGCTGGTTTCATGGGCTTAATGCCAGCAAGTGAAACGCAAATGAGTCAAGACGGAACACCTGGAAGTTATGTAGTGAAGTTCTCTCAGGGCCATCACAGTTCAATCTTAACGACGGGTTTTGATGAAAAAGCCGGTGGCACAGCAGCAGGACACGCAGCGGCGTCAATCGAAATGCAAACGCAAGTTGCAAGCTTCTTGAAGTCAAAGGGTTTGGTTTTACAAGTATCTAACCCGGATGTTGTTGCAAACTAAGACATTTTTCGAGACTATAAAAGGCCGCAGCTAGCGGCCTTTTTTATGTCCATTTTATATTGAAAAAATGGTCCCCTTTATGAGCTAAATGAGGAGAACGACTTGGCATTTTTGTTTGAATATGGGTTATTTCTAGCCAAGACAGTAACCATTATCTTTGGTATCGCAGTAGTCATTATTTTGATGGTGGGAGCAAGCTCAAAACCAAAATCGAAAAAGGGCGAAATTGAAGTTACCGATTTAAGCGACAGTCTGGCGCAGTCCAAAGAACAGTTTTTAGAACAAACCTTAGATAAAAAGGCGTTAAAGGCACGAAATAAAGCACAGTCTAAGGAGCAAAAAAGCAAAGGTGAAAACAAGGAAGACACCAAGAATGTATTCTATATCGAATTCAACGGTAGTATGGATGCTCATGAAGTCTCAGATCTACGCGAAGAGATAAATGCCATTCTTATGATCGCTGACAAGGCCACGGATCAAGTCATTGTCTCAGTTGAAAGTGGCGGTGGTGTCGTACACGGTTATGGGCTTGGTGCATCGCAACTTTCGCGCATCAAGCAAGCGGGTATTCCACTGACGGTCTGTGTGGACAAGGTTGCTGCAAGTGGCGGATATATGATGGCCTGTGTCGCAGATAAGATTATCGCAGCACCATTTGCAATTATTGGTTCAATCGGCGTAATTGCGCAGATCCCCAACTTTAATCGTTTATTAAAAAAGAATAACGTTGATTTTGAAATGGTAACCGCTGGTGAGTATAAGCGTACACTCACCCTGTTTGGTGAGAATACGGATAAAGGAAGAGAAAAGTTCAAAGAGGAGATTGAAGAAACACATGGTCTGTTCAAACACTTTGTCTCTGATAATCGTACCGAGCTTGATATTGAGAAAGTAGCGACTGGAGAACATTGGTTTGGCACACAAGCCCTAGAGCTAAAACTAGTCGATGAAATCTCAACCAGTGACGATTTACTCATGTCCCTAAATGAAAGTCACCAACTTTATAAGGTGGCTTATAAGACTAAAAAAGGCGTTGCTGAGAAGTTTGGACTTCAGTTAGGGCTCGCCATTGAACGTTTCTCCGTTAAAGCGTTAACAAAACTAAATCAATCTAAATATTAGTGATTGTTGTTCAGTTTATATCAATAAGCTTTATTTCAAACTATTAACAATACTTTATAGACGGCATTGTGTTTACAAAGCACATGATGCCGCGCTAAAAGAGAGGTTGTTATGAATAAAGTCATTGTACTTTCTCTACTTACCTTTAGTCTGACTTTAGGTTTAAATCAGGCGAATGCTAAACCGGAGAAGTTACCACCGGGCCTTGAGAAAAAGTTGAAGCAGGGCAAGCCACTTCCACCGGGTTGGCAAAAAAAGCTCCAAGTTGGAGAACGCTTAGATCCAGATATCTACGACCATGGCAAAGTGATTTATCGCGACAGAGAGCGGGATTTGGTAACGATAAGCGTTGAAGGCAGGGTCATCAGGGTACTTGAAAACACCTTAGAAATTGTCGAAATTCTCAAAGGGATGAGATAATCTGAATTAGTTCAGACAGGGCTTGCAGGTGGGAAAATAAGAAAATAAGCGACACCCATCACTATTGATATTCAAGCTGGGGAAGTGAAGTAAAAAAGCATGTAAACACTCCAATAATTTTGGTCAAAAACGTTTAGTTATAGACCAATTTTTAGCGCCCAAGCGTATCTCTACATCAAAACCGAGTTATCGCGCATGACAAAGCGCTGTAAATACAACAGTTATTGATTTTCGAATTGATAGTGTTCGTTTTACTAAGCCAGCAAGCGCTCGCAGTTTGTTAGGTTTGTCCGTCGTCGTTTTTG
>NZ_PNDS01000150.1 GCF_005886535.1 Pseudoalteromonas sp. S2755 | reverse complement strand
AGGCCACTCATGGCGTGTGATGGTAAAACTCTGCGCGGTGCCAGTAAAAAGCGGGAGGATAACTTACACTTGGTGTCTGCTTTTGATTGCGAGTCTGGTTTAACTTTGTATCAGCGAACGGTAGAAAATAAGTCCAATGAGATACCGGCAGTTAGGGCCTTATTGGATGTGCTCGATATTTCAGATTCTATCGTCACACTAGATGCACTACATTGTCAGAAAGCGACACTTACAGCACTGATTTCAAGAGGGGCTGACTATCTGGTTCAGGTCAAAGCGAATCAGAAAACACTCTATAAAGCAGTCACTTCATGTTTTGAAACAGCCTTTGAACAAGAGGAGAATTTGCCTGAAGATGTACAAGTCAGCAATGGTCATGGACGCCAGGAAACACGCATCACTTATGCTCTGAAGGCAGACAAACTGCCCGAAGAGATAAAAGAAAAATGGCCCGGGATCACTTCATTAGTCGCGGTTGAAAGACACAATAAATCCGAGTCGGTAACAAAAATAGACACACACTTCTATGTCACTTCAGTTGAGCCTGATGCACAGATGTTACAAAAAGCCATCCGCCATCATTGGCACATCGAGAACCAACAGCATTGGGTGTTGGACGTGGTGTTTAAGGAAGATGCTTGCCAGATCAGCGAACCGATTTCGGCTGAGAATATGGCGCTGTTCAGGCGGGTTGTTCGCAATCTGGTAAAACAGCACACAGGCCGCAAAGATTCGATACGTGGCAAGTGCGTTCGGGCCAGCTTTGACGATGAATTCAGGGCAGAGCTTATCTTCGGTTAATGGTCGTTAACGAAGTATGCTCTCACCCT
>NZ_PNDS01000149.1 GCF_005886535.1 Pseudoalteromonas sp. S2755 | reverse complement strand
GGATAACTTACACTTGGTGTCCGCTTTTGATCGCGAGTCTGGTTTAACTGTGTACCAGCGAACGGTAGAAAATAAGTACAATGAGATACTGGCAGTTAGGGCCTTATTAGATGTACTCGATATTTCAGATTCTATCGTCACACTAGATGCACTACATTGTCATAAAGCGACACTTTCAGCATTGATTTCAAGAGAGGCTGATTATCTGGTTCAAGTCAAGCAAATCAGAAAACACTTTATAAAGCAGTCAATTCATGTTTTGAAACAGCTTTTGAAGAAGAAAAGAATTTGCCCGAAGATGTACAAGTCAGCGGTGGTCATGGACGTCAGGAAACTCGCATCACTTATGCTCTAAACGCAGACAATCTGCCTGAATAGATAAGAGAAAAATGGCCAGGGCTTACTTCGCTGGTCGCGGTTGAAAGGCACAGGAAGTCTGGCTCAACAACAAAAATATATACATGCACTTTTATGTTACTTCTTTCGAGCCAGATGCACAGATGCTACAAAAAGCCATCCGCCATCACTGGCACATAGAAAACCAGCAGCATTGGGTACTGGATGTCGTGTTTAAAGAAGACGCTTGCCAGATAAGCGAGCCGATTTCGGCGGAAAATATGGCGCTGTTCAGACGGGTTGTTCGCAACTTGGCAAAACAGCACACAGGCCGTAAAGATTCGATACGTGGCAAGTGCGTGCGGGCCAGTTTTGACGATGAATTCAGAGCAGAGCTTATCTTTGAGTATGCTCTCACCTTGGGTATTGTGTTAGGTTCATCATTTAAAAATTTTGCCTCTCCTCATGATGTAACTTTTACCTGAGAAATAAACTAAAATACTTGGCTATTAAAAGCGGTTTGGCTAATGTTAAAACAATCTTAGTTCAGACTCAGCGTAACAATAAAAATGATGGATAAAAGTCAAAAGAAACAACGTTCACAACCCTCTTTTGAAAAAGAAGATCTAATACTTCAAGCTTTGCGACTTCCAGTTTTGGGTGTAGATATAGATGGCAAACTGATTTACTTTAACCAATGTGCAAAGGAGGTTTTCAACATTCTAGATAGTAATCTAGGTACTTCTTTATACCAACTTTTATCTATTTCTGGTGATGAACAATCTCAGGTTCAAGAAGCGATACTCGAAGGGCAAGAAGCCACACTTACAAAACCGTTAATACAGAGTCCAATAACTGACTTAGCAGACGCGGTGTTATACTTGTCACCGATTATCGACAACTCAAAATTGATTGGATCAGCCATTCAAGTCTCTTTTGTCTCTCCAGAAATGCAAAAAGATATAGAAAGTAGCCATTTTCGTGCAATTGTAGAATCATCCGATGACGCCATTATAAGCAAAGACCTAAACGGCATTGTCAAAAGCTGGAATCAAGGTGCAGAGAAAATTTTTGGATATACTGAAGAAGAAATGATCGGGCAGCCTATGATCAAGGTTTTTCCTGAAGACCGTTTACATGAAGAAGCGCTTATACTTCACAAACTAAGTATTGGAGAGAAGGTGGATCACTTTCGTACCATTCGCAGGCACAAAAATGGCACGTTAATTCACGTCTCCGCTACCATATCACCAATTCTCGACAGTGAAGGGAATGTTGTCGGAGCGTCTAAAGTGGCAAGAGATATAACAACTCAAGTCGAAGTTGAGCGTTTAACAAGAGAATATGACACAATTGTACAGACATCTAATGATGCTATCATCAACCAAAGCCTCACAGGTGAGATCCTGAGTTGGAACCCTGCAGCAGAGCAACTTCTAGGCTACCTCCCAAATGAAGTCATAGGAAAATCCATTTATGCGATTATTCCTAAGTCAGCGCATCGCGCCCACAAAGAGGCATTAACAGCACTAAATCAGGGGAAACGACTTATTGAAGCGCGGACCATATACTTGAACAAACAAGGCGAACAAGTCAAAGTTTCACAAAATCTCTTACCTATTTACGACGCTAGTAACGCGACTATCATAGGTGCATTGCAGTTAGCACGCGATTCGACGGAAGAAGAACAAGAGAAAGCCGAAATCTGGAAAAAAGCCAACTACGATGCGCTCACGGGTATTACAAATCGGGACTACTTTATCACACTTGCTAAGCAGTCTATTGCATCTGTACGCACTAAAGACTCAGAGAAACAGCTATATCTCGCATTCATCGATGTTGACTCATTTAAGTCTTTCAACGACACATATGGTCATAAAATTGGCGATAACGTACTGATAGAAATAGCAAAAGTACTAGAAAAAAATTGCCGCTCTGAAGATCTTGTTGGACGATTTGCCGGAGATGAATTTGTGGTTTTGGTCAAGTCCAAGCATTCACAAAGTGATATCAGTAAGTTTTTCGCAAGAATAGTAAGCGAAGTAAACAAACCTGTAGTGCTTGATGGAAAACATATAACTATGGGCATTAGTGTTGGCGTTGCGGGATTCCCCAATGATACTAGTACGTTCGAGGATCTTTTAGAAAAGGCAGATTTAGCGATGTATTCAGCAAAAAAAGCAGGGAAAGGTCGAGTTATTTTTTATGAGCAATTAGCAAAAAAATGAGAGTTTGTTAGGCCAATACAAACTCTGAACGCCCTCAGCCTCTCCCCTACTATTAGTTGGTGAACGCATGAAGTTGGTGCTACTGTCCTGTCGCGTTCATGGATCTGATTACTCTGTTGCCATTATTAGGGCCTGTTGACCTTTGCTGTTTGATTTTTGTTCTTCTGAGTGTGTTTTGGTCGCGACGCTCGACTTGCCGCCT
>NZ_PNDS01000015.1 GCF_005886535.1 Pseudoalteromonas sp. S2755 | reverse complement strand
GCTCCATCCCGCGCCTGTATATTTTTGTGAATCTATTCTTCGTCGGGGACCGACGACCTTCGATTCTTTCCAGGTTTAGCGAGTACGACGAATGATTTATCATTCTGCTCCATCCCGCGCCTGTAAATTCTTAAAAAGGACTTCCTTTTCAAGAGGCCGCTATAATAATGGATTAAAATTTTATTGCAAGGGATTTAATGCTTAAAACAATTCAAGTGCGCAAAAATCCCACAACCTTAAACTTAAGCCGTTATTTATTCTATCGTTCGATGATGTGGGCTGATCAACTTTTGCCATTGCCAATCGGGGTGCCCCATAACAATAAAGTCTGGGTTTTCGGTAGTTTCTCGTCGATTGTAGGTCAGCGGGTTAAACTCAGCATCGGTAATACAGCCCCCGGCTTCTTCGACGATGATTTGTGACGCACCAGTATCCCACTCTCCCGTTGGCCCTACTCGTAAAAAACAATCCGCCTTACCTTCTGCGATAATGCAGGCTTTTAATGAACATGAACCAAGTGCCACTGTGTCGAACTGACTATTTAAGTACTGGCTTACCGCTTCAAGCTTTTGTCTGCGGCTTACAGCCAATGTCAGCGTTTCTCTTGGCGAGACGAAGATACGCTTACTTTCGCCTGAGTCACTACGTTTAAACGCGCCTTCGTCTTTGCTGGCGTAATATGTCAGTCCTTGAGATGGCCAATAAATGACGCCTAACACAGGATGATTATTTTCGATGAGCGCAATATTGACGGCAAAGTCACCACTTTCAAGAATAAACTCCCCAGTGCCATCCATAGGGTCGAGTAACCAGTAGCGCTGCCAGTCTTGTCGCTCACTCAATGGTGGAATTGGTGTTTCCTCAGACATTACCGGAATGTCAGGTGCTATTTCAGCAAGACCCGCCATTAAGATCTCATTAGATGCCAGATCTGCGGCAGTAACAGGAGTGTGGTCAGACTTTTCTTTTTTACCAATATCATCAGCTTGATAAATTGCCATAATGGCTTCACCGGCACGTTTTGCCAGTGCGATGCAAGGCTCTAAATAGGACTGCAATTTACGCCTCCAGATTCAAATGTGCTTTTAATAACAGTAGTGCAGCGACACTTCTTGCTTCGGTAAAGTCCTCTTGGTGCAACAGGTCATATAATTTATCTAACGGCCACTTCACTACTACCAGTGGCTCTGGCTCATCACCTTCAAGCTGTTCACGGTAAAGTTCACTAGCGACCAAAATATGCATTTTGGCATTAAAGTAACTCGGTGCCAGTGACACTACTTTGAGTTCAGAGAAAGCATTTGCACCAAAACCCACTTCTTCTTTTAGCTCTCGGTTGCCCGCTTCCACCGGGGTTTCGCCTGGGTCAATTAGCCCTTTGGGAAAGCCGAGTTGATAGTCATGTGTTCCTGCACAGTACTCTCTCACTAATAATAGCTCATTATCAGCAGTTATGGGCACGATCATTACTGCGCCACGGCCACCGCCACGGACTCTTTCGTATTCTCGCTGTTCGCCATTCGAAAAAGATAACGAAAGTGCTTCTACCGTGAACAATTTGCTTTTAGCCACGACGTCGCAAGCTAAAATTTCTGGTGGTGTGGGATGCTTTTTATGTGACATAGATCATTATTTGCTATCATGGCGAATAACCTAATCATAAAGCCTTTGAAGTTAAATGCCTATGCTAAATTGGTCAAATATCGATACCGTTTTGTTAGATATGGATGGCACATTACTCGACCTCCATTTTGATAATCACTTTTTTCTCGACGTCGTGCCTAAGGCACACGCAAAACGTCAAGGCTTAACCCTTGAGGCTGCAAGGGCCGACATCCTCGCGCGTTATGACGCGGTAATGGGCCAGTTAGAATGGTATTGCCTAGATTATTGGCAGGAGCAACTACAGCTCCCTATTATGGAGCTTAAACGTGAAGTACAACACTTGATCTCCATTCGTGAGGATGTACCAGCGTTTTTAGAGGCCTTAAGAGAGAGCGGAAAACAGCTTATCTTGTTGACCAACGCTCACCCAAACAGTCTAAGTTTGAAAATTGAGCGTACCCAATTCGATAAGTATCTCGACAAATTGGTTTCAACCCATGAATATGGCGTAAGTAAGGAAAGTCAAATGTTGTGGCAACAGGTAGAGCGTGATTTGGGCTTTGATAAGTCCCGCACTTTATTTGTGGACGATAGCATTAGCGTGTTAAATGCTGCGCAAGAGTTTGGTATTGGCCATTTGCTTGCTGTTGCGAATCCTGATAGTCGGCAACCAGAGCGAGAGATCACTGAATACCTCTCAGTCTCCGATTACCGTACCTTGCTACCTATTATAGATTAAGCTGGGTAGCGAGCTTTTAAGCCGTCGTACACGTGTGTTTTGAAGTCTGGGTGCGCTGTATCAAGGCTTTTCACCACTTCGACTAAGTGTTCGTTATCTTCTTGGCCATTCCATACCTTGATGTAAGAACCATCCTTATAGCCATGGTCTTGGCGGAAAAAGTTAAGCGTGTTTTTACCGACATATCCACGGTATAGGTCATCAATAGACATCCCGATTTGCTGCATACACCCCGCAAACGCATGGGCATCAAACTCGCGTTTGGTCACAGCCGCACTTGCAAGCAATTCAAGGGTTTCCTTGAAGTCCTCTGCGGTAGTTGGCTTTGCCAATTCAGCTTCTAACTGAGTCGCTAATTGCTCAAATGATGTTTCGCCATCGATACGTAAAGACAAGCCAAAATGAAAAATATCCACTAGCTCTAAAATCACTTGTTCAGTATCTGGCGTTTGCTTTTTCCACCATTTCCAACCATAGTGATCTAGCATTTCTGCACACTCAACCCAAATTGCGCGGTACCATTCAAACCCTTGTTCAAACCATTGTTGGTGTACTTTGGTATTCATGGCATGTTGCATTTCTAGCATAACCACAAGCTTAGTGATGTTTGCAGACATTGTGCTCTCTCTTCATGGAAATCAATTACGAGCGATATCATACCGAAGTGAAAGATTTTCGCCAGCGCTTAGGTCTTCTGAGTCGATATCAACTTGAAACCCTAGGAACTTTTTATGCGCCATTTTATTTTATCGCTTGCTTTGGCTTGCTCAGCCTTTGTCAGCGCAGCTGAAATCACTAATATCGCCGCAGCACCTGAGCAAGTAAGCCCACTCCTTCCTGGCATTGATGCCCCTATATTACAACTCAAAGATAAGTCAGGTAACACTGTCGACCTCGCGACACGCTATAAAGAAAATATCACCGTACTGGTGGTTTATCGTGGTGGCTGGTGTCCATACTGTTCAAGACAGCTCGCGGGGATCCAAGAAATTGAACCACAGCTTGTTAAAATGGGGGCACAAATTATTGCTATCGCACCAGACTCACCTGAGGCGCTGGCAAAAAGTACAATTGAATCCCCTCACTACCAACTGTTGTCTGATAACGAAATGCGTATGAGCCAAGCGTTAGGTCTCGCCTATTTCCTAGATGATAAAACAGCCCTTGCTTATCGCAACAAGTTGGGCGTGAATTTCGTTGATTTTGCGGGGAACGATAAAGTTGCCTTGCCGGTGCCGGCGGTATTTGTAGTCGATAAGAAAGGCTTGATCCAATTTCAATATGCCAACCCAAATTACAAAGTGAGATTGGATGAAAGCGTGCTACTAGCTGCGGTAAAAGCAGCTAGTCAACTATAGGAAAAGCACATAAAAAATGGAGTCCGAAGACTCCATTTGTTTAGCGGTTTTCTAACCGGTTATAGTCAAATAAACCATATTCAACGCCACGTGTTTGCTTGGCAATATCGTGAATTAAATCACTATAACGCCAAAACTCTGGGTGAGTCCTGCGGATCCCATATTGCGCTCGTAGCGCTCGGTAATCAGACTCACTATTCATTTGACTAAATGATGAGACGAAGTCCTCTTGTGCTGCCTCGCTTTCTAAATACCAAATTGCCTCTGGGTAATCTCCGATAAAGCCTGGCACAATCGTCGCCGTGTCTTCTGTATACGCTCTTTGCCCTTCTTCATTTAACAAACTGGAGATGTTGTAGTGGGCATTATGGTGTAATAGCGAGAACGCTTGATGTGAACCGTCACTTTGCTTAGTAATAATAAACGAGACCTGAGGAAGCAAATTAATCGCCCTAACAGACATGCTATTGAGTGCCTGCAGTGGTTTGCCGACGGCTTGATAGTCATAATCCCTATTTAGAACGGGCTTAAGCACAGCATGTAGTTTGTCATATAGCTCTTGCTTTGGATCGTCCGTTTCGTATTTTATCCCCGTTGGCGCACCGATTAGTGATTTGCGATTAATAAACTCACTTAAACTCAAGTGTGACTTACGATACCAATAACGTTTAATTTCCTGACGATGGCTAAGAGGCAGTAGATTTAAAAAGTTTTGCTCACCTTCAAGCCTCAAGAAGTCCATATATAAGCGTGTGATCAACTGATGACCAATGTTGCCATACACGTCAAAACCCGCCACCAGCAAGTAGTGAATGCGCTCGAACAAAGCATAGTCTAATACCCAAGCTGTTTTGGGAGGCTGGCCAATAAAACCTTTAACCACCGTTGCGCTATCAAAATGGCGGAAGATAGTTAATGCTGCATTCGGGTTTTCTCCCTCACCACGCCAAATCAAGTCCATATTGAGACGTTGCCCATCGGCAAACATCTTATCTGCAAGCTCAGTTTTAGCACGTAAGTAATCCTGTTGCTTTGTGGCGTATTTAGCCCAGCTGGAAAGCGGTAACGCATTACTTTGCTCAGCCGCAGGTAGCACCAAATCTTCATCATGTTTAAGCAGCAGCTGGTTCACCGCTTCATTGCTATTTTTTTCAGGATCAACAAACGCCACCCAGAAATGATCATTAATGACATTAAGCGCTATTTGGCCTCGGCATACAGGGCCTTTGATAAAGCCTTTTACAATTAACTCGGCCTCATCCAGCATAAATTGATAACGAGAATTAACCGGAATATCTTTGAATACCTTAAATGGGTTTGCTGCAAGCTCTGGCTCATAACCGGGCAGTTCATCCACGTGATAATCCGCTGCATAAAATTGCTGATGTAACCGAGATAGCTTGGCGTCGTTCAATGCCAGTGGCATGTGAGTTTTTGACAAAATAGTACTGCGCACTTGCATCAATCGATAATACACCCTATCGATCTTAGGATCGTCAAACGGACGCACCGAACTCACCAACGCAATAGGCTGGCCTGGCGGCGTGCTTGAGCGTACCAATTGGAAAAACGCAGGGTCATCCAAGTGAGGGAAGTGGATATGGGCTAAATACCAATGCTCAAAAATATAACGCGCAGCAAGACGGTGTTTATTGGAGTCCTGATTAAAAAATTGTTCCCACTTTTTCACTTCTTTTTGTGCTGCAACACTTGGCTTTGCAATCTGGCTCATTTTACCGCCACTTTGCAGCCAGGCTTCCAAGGTTTTGAATTCATCATGCGTGAGCGCTGGTAAGCCGTAGGGCATACCCGCATGAGGCTGCCGTTTCGCAAGGCTAGAAAACTCATCCATGGTTGGGCAAGACTGCGTTCTATCTAAAGAGAAATCAAACTCTTTACCCAAGATACCTTGCTCAGGAAAACGATGAGACATTTTTAACAGCAAGCTATTATAAAGCACACTTCCAGCTAGGTTGCTGTATTCAGATTGGTTGCGCTCATTCAGCACTGGGGTAAAACCACGCTCGCGCCACTGTGTCGTGGTTTGAGCATCGAATAACAGCCGGGTTGGTGTTTGTGCTAACAACCGCGTGCCGTCATACACTAACTCCTTTGACAACCCCCTATCTATTCCTTCTGGAGATGACAATTTGAGCTGGCAGGGTGCGTCATAACAACCATGGCAAACCACACAACGCGACTCCAAAATGGGCTTCACGCTTTGTAAGTAACGTGCACCGCCTTGGTGATATTGTTCGATTCGTGCTTGGGGTTGTTCCGGTCCAAACATATCATCATATTTAGACACGCCCAAAGCCACACAGCCAGAAAGCACGGCGACAACCACCGCACAAAACAGTGCACGTTTAGACATTTACTCGCCCTCGTCGTCATCCAGCCCAAGATCAAAAGTCGGCATCATTTCTACTGGAGGCGAAACAAACAATGCATCGCTACTAGTACTCAGGACAGCACTGAGAATAGGCCCTCGATTAATAAGCAATTGCAACTGATGTTCCGCCCCTATCAACTCAGTCACTGTCGTACTAATGTTGTTGAGCGCATAGTCATCAATATGCAAGCTAATATTCTCATCTTCTTTTGGGTTTTGGCACAAATGAGCAAGGAGGTTCTCACTCAACATCACTGATACTTCAGCATCTGGAGAGTCGATATCACGATTCTCGATGTTGTCGTCTAACAAAAAAAGCGGCAGTGATAATGGGGTATCTTGTTGTAATTCCATCGAAGGTTACCATCTGAGTATTTGCTTTATATTAGCACAGTTAGATGGCTGATGGCTTAAAAGGGGGGCGACGATGCGCCCACCTTAATTACCAAGGAAGCGTGTCACCATTGGAGTGCCAAAAACCACCACTGTTTTCGATAGTTAGGTGTTCAATTCTTTTAATTAAACGTTCCGCCGCAACATCTGGACTAATATCACCTGCAAATCCCACCATCTGCGTTTGCACAAAGCCAGGATGGAATAGTCCAACAGCGATATCTTGGTTTTTCAGCTCGTGAGCCATACTCACACTCGCCGCGTTTAATGCTGCTTTCGACATTCTATAGCCAATGTAACCACCAGAACCATTATCTGCTATCGAACCCATACGACTTGTGATCATGGCAACTTTACTACCTGCTTTGAGGTTATCGAGCAGTGCATGAGTGACTCGAATTGGTCCTAACGCATTAACGTTAAATTGGTGGTCGATATTTTCAAAATCCATTTCCGCTAGCGTTTCATTGTGAAATACCCCAGCGTTATTAATAAGAATGTCTATTTTCTCCGACCCCAATGCCGCCAATAGCTTTTTCGCGCCATTTTCCGTTGCAACATCTATATCTTCAATGATATCCACGCCTAGAGATTCTAGTTCTGCTGATGCTTTGCGCACAACCGCCGTTACTTTGCAGCCTAGAGATAAGTATTGTTTACAAAACTCTAATCCGATCCCACGGTTAGCACCGGTCACCAAAACATGTAGTGTCATATCCTTCTCCTCACAATTTATACGCTCAAACTATTACAATTGGTATGAGTTTACTAAACTCAAGGTCAATCCTGACTGAATTCATTTTTCTGATGTACTTTTTCACTTTCTGACAACTTTGCTACAGTTATAACTCTGACAACCGTAAGGATATGTTGTGAAACTCGCACTTGGCACCCTCTTGCTTTTCTTTATCTACAAGGCGGCGTTCGCCTACCAAATCAATGTCAGTGAGCTGGTCGCTTATCAGCTTGGCCAACAGCAAATCGCACAACTCATGCAAAAGATATACGCACCTTTGGATATTACCCCCACACTTGTCGTGTTACCCAGTGAGCGCGGATTAGAATATGTAGATCAAGGGTTTTATGATGCGGAAGCAGGACGCACTAGCGCTATTGCAAATGCCTACCCTAACTTATTACAAATACCCGAACCACTTGCAACCGTGCAAATGGCGGTGTTTTGTCTCAAGAAGGAGCATTGTACTTTGTCGACCCGGCAAGACTATGCGGTAATAAAAGGTAGTTTAATAACGGAGCAAGCTTGTCAGCGTAAAAAATTGACCTGTAATGCCGTCTCTAACGACGTTTCAGCCTTTCAAGCGCTTAAAAAAGGTCATGTTGAGCAAATTTTAGCTGATGACTTATTTGCGCTTGGTGCGCTATGTCAGTCAGGACTCGCCACAGTTTATGTGCGTAGGCTACGAGATGCGAGTTATCCTATTTATCACTATATCAATCGTAAACACCAAGACCTACTGCCGAAATTAACAGCGTCTATCAAGCAACTAAATAGTAGTGGCGAGCGCGATACTATTCTAAACCGGCTCTCTGACCACTTTGCCACTTGCCATGGCAAAGTGGTTGAATTAGAAATACATTAAGTTGAAATATCATCCATGGCAGATTCTATGATAGAGAATACCGCACCTTGAGGATCCGTTATCACGCTAAAGCGACCAACCTCTGGTATATCTGTCGGCGGTACACAAATTTCTCCGCCAAGCTTTTGGGCATATTCAGCTTTACTATCGCAGTCCAATACCGCAATATAAATCATCCAGTGCGGGGGAATGTCTTCACCCCATTCAGCCGTCATTTCTAACATGCCAGCGACGGGTTGCTCATTTACTTTGAACAAAGTGTAGTCCATATTTCCCATGTCTTTGACTTCGATTTGCCAACCAAATAATGCAGAATAAAAGTCACGACTTTTGACGCTGTTTTTACTCACTAATTCAAACCAATAAGGAGTATTCGCTTCAAGATGACGTTGCGTGCCAATATGACCACCCTCTTGCCATAATGCAAAAACCGCTCCACCTGGCTCCTTTAACATTACCATCCGCCCTGCTCCTGGGACGTCGTGAGGGCCTGCAAGCACTTCCGCACCGAGTTCGTTGGCTTTGTTTAGACATTCATCGACATTGTCTACCGCCACATAAGCAAGCCAGTGACTGAGCATGCCTCCTTGTTGTTGCTCAGCGGTCATCTGATACATAGCAGCGACATCATCGACTTCTTTTTGCAACATGGTGTAATAACAATCTTCACCAATGGGTTGGTCAAGAATTTGCCAATCAAATAGTTGGCTATAGAAGGGCTTTGCTGACTGCCAGTCGCTTGAACACAATTCAATCCAACAAAAATAACCTAGTCTAAATTCACTAATTATTGCCATGATAAGCACCAAACTCATTCAAGTGTATTGAATATAGCAGCAGTAGCCTAAAGTCGCCTGAGACATTTACACAAATTTACAAGTGGAGGAGTTTTATTGTTGTGGAACTAAAAATTAACCTATAGAATCTCGTTCCGCCTTTGAAGACTAGGCGAAATAAAAACAACTATAGGATATAAAATGTTTAAAACTACTCTAGCTGCAGCAATCGTCGTTGGCGCAATGACTGCTCCTCTAGCTGCACACGCTTCTGATTCTGTAAACCCTTGGCAAGAATGTGGTATTGGTGCAATCATCTTCCCAGATAATGGTACTGCTGCTGCAATTTCAAATATCATTTGGGACCTTGGTACAACTGCTGTTTCTACAAAGATTTCATCTGTAGAATCTTGTGCTGGTCGTGAAGTAAAAACTGCAATGTTTATTCAGCAAACATTCCCTACGCTTGAGCAAGAAATTGCAGAAGGTCAAGGTGAATACGTATCTGCGATGCTAGCAGTACGTGGCTGTGACGCAGCAGCAACAGCTGACATAGTAACCGCTATCAGAAATGACTACGCAGCGCAGCCTGCGAATAACGCTGAAGCACTATACAACATCGTAGAAACTCGCGTTTCGACTAGCTACTCAGCTCAGTGTAACGCAAGCTAAATAGCATAGGTGAGCACATCTAGTAGCGCTGTGCTCACTTTTTTGATGAAGACCGTTCTTAAATATTCAGCTTACAGCTTACTGGTTTATAGTACAGCCACATTAAGCTTTGATACCAACGAGCTGGCCCAAAACACAACGTGGCAAAAACTTCTCCACCTAAAGAAAGATGGCCACAGTTTAATAAAATCAGCTTCTTTTTTTCTATCTGATCACACCCAATTTTCACCAACTAACGAACTTAATGCAACTATTGCAGCTTTTCAACGTGAGCCTAGTTCACAGTGCCAATTTCCGGCTCGAGCCAAGTGGCTAAGATCTCAAGGCGTTCCGTTGCCAAAAGCGCCTGCTTGCGTGGCATTTGATGAATGGAAAAATGAAGGTGACTGGGATTCTATCAGCTTAGTGTTTGCCTCTGGGTACATGAGCAACCCAGCCTCGCTGTATGGGCATATGTTACTTAAAATCGGCTCTGAATCAGCTCACAATATCCTGTTAGACCGGAGTGTCAATTATGGCGCAATCGTTCCAGAGGACGAAAATGGGTTAGTTTATATAACTAAAGGATTATTTGGCGGCTATCAGGCTGGCTTTTCAGATCAGCGCTTTTTTCATCATCACCACAACTACAGTGCAGACGAGCTGCGTGACCTTTGGGAGTACAAATTAAATTTAACATCGGATGAAGTCGAATTTATTACAAAACACCTTTGGGAATTACTAAACGCTCAATTTGATTATTACTTTGCTGACGAAAATTGCGCATTTCATATCGCACAACTTATTGAACTTGTGCTTGATAAGCCATTAACGGCTGACCTACCGCCTTGGGTGATCCCAGTCACTATTTTTGATAGATTGAATCAAGCTAAGCACCACGATAATTCTTTAGTGTCAGCGATTCATTATATTCCTTCAACAAGCAGTGAGTTCTACAACCTATATGAAAAATTAAGTCCTGAGCTCAGATCGTTGGCAATCCATCTTTATCACCATCAAAAAGACTTCAATAATGAGAAGTATCAACAACTTCCAACAGAGAAAAAAGTAATATTACTTGAAGTATTGATGAGCTTTATACAGCTACAACTTACTTTAGAAAGAAACGAGAAGCGTAACAGCGAGTTTAAACGTGTATTGTTAAAAGAACGAATAAAGCTTCCAGCAGGCATCAGTAAGGCGAAATCTCACTTGGCTGTTACACCAAGTGACAAAGCACCACATTTGGCAACAAAACCGTCGAAAGTAAGCCTAGCCATTCAGTCACAGCCCGATTCCGAATATACCGCGAGGTTTGGCTTTAGATTGACGTATTTTGATTCGCTTTCTCCAGACACTGCTAGGGTTAAATTTTCAAACTTAGAAATGTTGGATGTAGAACTTGCGTTAGTTGATAACGACATTGATATTTACAAGTTTGATGTGCTGGATTTAGAGTCCTTTAATCCAAGCTATGCAAAAGGGTTTGATACTCAAAACTGGGCTTGGCGCCTACGCTTAGGCTATGAAAAGCAGCAGGCTTATTGTAATGATTGCGCTTTTGTTGGATTAAATACTGCTGCAGGCTACGCCCATCTGTTAAATGCTAACAGCATCACATTTGCTCTCGCAACAATAGAAACTTTTTCTATAAATAGTAATTACTATCTCAGCCCGGGTATTGAAGTTGGCTTACTTTCAAGGCTAAATAATTCTTTTGCATTGAGAACCTCTATCGCGAAAAATACTCATCACGCAGCACATATCAAACTTGAGCTCGCAAACCAGCTTTCACCTCAATCCGATGTAAGATTTGGTTGGGACTATGCAGAAACATCCCGGCTTTCATTACAATTCAATTATTATTGGGATTGATGGCTCACTTCGGCTGCCCATACTTAGGTGAGCGCACGCCATAAAGCAAACCATTACTTGAGTCCGCTGATAACAATCTCTGTGACGCTTTTTGTGAAACTTCAAATCCTTTATCTGAAGTGCTTTCAATCACCTGGTTTAGTACCGCGCCAATCAACGCTCCAGCCAGACTGCTATCATGGTCATCTCTGTCTTCGCTACTCGACGCTTTTGACTTACCACGCCAAATTACTTGGCCAGTTTTTAAATCAACTAACCTTGCCGATAGCGCAACGGTAGTGTCACTATCTAATACAATGTATGACGTACCATAATCTTGAATCTCAATGTATAAAGCAGCATCCGCAGCAAAGATTTCATAGAGCTTGTCTATCGCAACATTATGAACATCATGAGCCACAGTTAAGCCGTTATTTTTAAAAGTCTCATTGACCAAAGATACTGGAAAAACATAATAGCCAGAGTCTGCAAGTGGCTTCACCACTGTCGCCATGACTCCAAAAGGGGCTACAACTTCATTGGAATTATTAATAGGCGGTAACACCAATATCGACTTAGGATCGCTTTGAATAAAAGCGCTGTAATCCTGTTTAGGTGAAGTCGCACAGCCATTCAATAAGGCAAAAGTCAAAAGCACCAAGCTCGCTTTAATCCATTTCATGTTATTCTCCCTGTGCATTTTTTAGTAAAAAGTCGATATATTGCCTGGACTCAGGATACAGTTGTTTTTCCTGTTCAAAATACGCAAACCCTTTGCCGTTATCCCCTTGCATCAAGTATAAGTAGCCGAGATGCGCATACATGCCTGGTGCTGGACTGATCTGCTTTACTTCTGCGCGCGCTATGCTTGACTCTAATTGATTGACCTGCTCCTCAAGGGACTGTCCGTCACCTCGAAAGAACTCATAAAGGTTACGTTCGTAAGAACCGTAATAGTATTGGGGTGTCGTACTCTGACACCCAGACAATATCAATAGTAACGTCGCCACAAATATCGTTTGCTTCATAATTTACCTGAGGTTTAGATTAGCTGTGGGATTGTCTATAAAGGCTTCCAATCGCCTTTCTCGATGCCGCCAACCAAGTTGTTAACCGCCTCACGAATGGCTAAATCCAGTACCTTACCGTTTAGCGTTGAGTCATACCCCGCAGTGCCACCAAAACCAACCACTTCGCGGTTAGATAAACTGTATTCTCCAGCACCTTGCACTGAGTAAACAACTTCTGAACTGGTCACATCAACGATGTTCAGATTTACCTTAGCGTAAGCAATTTGCGATTTTCCTTTACCTAGAATACCGAATAGCTGTTTATCACCTACCTCTTTTCGACCAAACTCGGAAACATCTCCCGTGATCACAAAATTAGCGCCTTTAATACTTTGTTTTGTACCAGTAAACCCAGCTTCTTGGGCGATCTCAGTCATGTTTTCTCTATCTAAAACAATAAAGCGATTACTCTGCTGTAAGTGTGTGGTCAGAATAGTTTTTGCCTGAGAGCCTAAGCGGTCCGGTCCGGAACTAAACACACCATTATGAAAAGCTGAACGGTTTTGCAATTTACCAACCGCTAACTGACTTTTTGGTCCATTGTAAGCCTGGTTATATGAGGCCACTTTTGGTGCTTCTACCGTTCTTGATGCTTCCGTTGCGCAACCCGCGGTCAATCCGACAAACGTCAATGCAATTACTGTGGCGAGCGGTTTATTCATTATCATTCTCCTAGAGTCTAATGCGCCAATCTGTGACGCGACGATTCGTTTTGTTAATAATAATGTAGATAAATTTAGCTGACTTTAGTGTTAATTTTTGTTTGGGGGAAAATGCAATTACGCTACATCTAGATAGAATTTTAAAGATAGTGCAAAATCAAACCGAATACAGCACCGGAAAAAGTAGTGCAGACGACTTTAGGAACGGCCATCAAAAAACAGGAAAACCCTATGCAAACAATGATTTATAATTTTATAAGTTTATACTTTGCTTAGTGCTGTACAAAGCACCAAGCAAGATTACTGTTAAAAAGCATCATACACTTTCCAACAAATTAGCGTTGACGCATCACACCTTCTTGAATAGTTGACGCAACTAACTCACCTTGGCGGTTGAAGAACTGGCCTCGTACTAGGCCACGACCATTAGACGCGCTTGGACTATCAACACTATATAAAATCCACTCATCCATTCTAAACGGACGATGAAACCACATCGCATGGTCTATTGTCGCAACTTGCATATTCGGCTGCATAAACGACAAACCATGTGGTTGTAGTGCTGTTGGTAAAAATTCAAAATCAGAGGCATAAGCCAGCAAATAGTTGTGGATCCTTCTATCATTCGGCATGTCACCATTGGCTTTAAACCAAACATTTCTCACCGGGTCCTGTTTTTTGGGTTTAAATGGATTTTGAAAGTTTACAGGGCGCATATCCAGCGGCATTTCTTGCGTAAATTTCGCTCGAAGTGATTCAGGAATGAGGTCCGCATGTTCTTGATAAAAGTGGAGTGATGACTTTAACGTTTCAGGCTCTGGTACATCCGGCATCAAAGATTGGTGAGAAACGCCGGGCTCATCCCCTTGGAAAGAGGCAGTCATGTAAAATATCGGCTTACCGTATTGAATAGCACTGATCCTACGCGTGCTAAAACTTCGACCATCACGAATATTTTCAACATCGTAGACGATGGGCTTACTCGCATCACCAGGACGCAAAAAGTAAGAGTGCAGCGAGTTAACAAAGCGCCCTTCTGGTAAGGTGTATTTTGCCGCAGACAACGCCTGCCCCATCACCTGACCTCCAAACACTTGAGGAAAGCCAAGGTCTTGGCTTTGACCTCGATATATCCCTTGTTCAATTTCTTCAAGGCTGAGTAAATCCAACAGATTTTGTAACACTTGACTCATGTTGCACTCCGAACGTCTAGTAGAACTGGCGATAGTCGTTATAATGAGATAATACTTTTACCAAATCCAATTAAGACACGGACTGGTAGCAAACCAAGTATATTGCTCAAATGAGTATAATACATCATAACTCAAACTATTGGACTAACCCATATGGCTTATTGGCTGTTTAAAACAGAACCCGATGCATTTTCCATTGATGACTTAAAAAACGCGCCTGAGCAGCAAACATTTTGGGAAGGAATTCGTAATTATCAGGCTAGAAATTTCCTGCGCGACGAGGTTAAGGTGGGTGATTCAGTATTTATTTATCACTCAAGCTGTAAAGTACCTGCGGTTGTCGGCATTGCCAAAGTAGTGAAAGCAGCAGAGCCAGATCCACACCAATTTGACTTAAACAGTGATTATTATGATGCCAAATCAAGCACCGATAACCCTCGCTGGGTAGGCGTCACGCTAGCATACGAGAAACACCTACGCCCGGTGACCCTGCAAGCGATAAAAGCCAACGCTGCGCTCACCGAGCTGGCTCTAAAAAAAGGGGGACGATTATCCATCATGCCCATCATCGAACCTGAGTGGCAGGTTATTTTAGAGATGTCGGGGCAAAGCTAACGTTTTGCTTTGCCTTTTTGTCGCCCGTGTTTAGGCACAATGCTGATATATAGCAGCAAAGCGACCCAAGAAAATAGCAGCGTTCCTATCAACCAGCCGTTTTTCTCATGCCCTTTGCTGCGCTTGCTTCCTGCAACTAAAGCGACAGGAAGTAAGTAAGCGCACACAACAGCAATCATCAAGAAGAGTTCTTCGAACATAGTGATGACCAGTCAACCTCTGATGCAAGCACCCGTTGCGGTGCAATATAGTGCAAAATATCTCCCCCTGTGATGTTGTAATCCAGAGGTGGGTTTAGATCCATATTTAGCGCATTTATATCGTGCGCAACACCGAGCAGCGTCGCATCATGATGCTGTTTAAAATAACCAAAAATATCACCAAAGGTTAAACAGCTTACCTCTGCAGGTAAGGCTAAGCTAAATTGCGTATCGCCGTGTAGCGTCGACAGCAATTCCTCTTGCACTCGGCTTGAGCCTGGGTCTTGCATGGCTCGCACTAAGATTTCCGCAGACATAGATGCTGAGCATTCAACATTTTTACAATGCTCTCTTAAAAGCAGTGCTTTGCTATCGTCCAAGAAGTGCGCGCTAATATGTGCTTCGGGTTTTACTACCCGGCTAAGCTTTAGCGCGGTGGTAAATGTCTGGTTATCATCATCGCCATCAATGATGATTTTGTCAGCCCGCTCGATGTTAATCCGACTTAGCTGTTCGTCATCAGTAAAGCTGGTTAAACGCGCAAATGCGACTTCCGGATAACTCAACAGCGGATGCTCCATGGCCTCGGTGACGGCTAATACGATTTTTCTATCTTCGCGTTTATTGTCACCTAAAATGTAATCCACCATTTTTTTTGTTCTGACATCATGCCAACCAAAAATTACAATGTGGTTTTGCAAATGTGCAAAGTCTTTTTCCCCTGTCATGCCTCTTCTCACCCAATACGTCACAAATTGTCCAGCTTTTCCCAATAACACACCAAATAGCGCAAGGCCAAATGGGATCTGTATTATGGCAACGACTAAACGGCCAAAATCCGTTGTTGCACTAAAGTCTCCGTAGCCAACTGTTGAAGTCGTCACCACGTAGTAATAAAAGAACGTGCTCAGTGGTAATAACGCCGATTCATTGCTGAGCCATAATAACCCCCACGTCACCGACATATGAATGAGCGTTGCCATAAATAACAGTTGCCAGCTTGCCTTATCCACATGGGCTCGCATCAAAACAACTAAACGCTTAAAAATTATAGGCATATTGCTTCCCTATCAAATACATACTGCTACCTTACTGCAGATTTTAGCCAAAAAACAATACGACATATCGACTTCTTTGATATAGTCTTAGAAAAGGTTACAAGAAGTAATGAGGGGTTAACATGGCTGGCGTATTGGCCTCAGTAAATCAGCGTACACAACTGGTGGGTGAAAACCGCCTAGAGTTGCTATTGTTTCATCTTCATAGCCGCCACTTTTTTGCGCTCAACGTATTTAAAGTAAAAGAAGTTGTTAAGCTCCCTCATCTTAACAAAATGCCCAACGCACACCCTAAAGTGTGTGGCGTAACCAACATCCGTGGCGAGTCTATTCCGGTTATCGATTTACGACAAGCGATATGCATGCCGCCATGTGACCGGGACAAAGACTGTAACTTAGTGATCACAGAGTACAACCGCTCAGTACAGGCCTTCTTAGTTGGTAAAGTTGACCAAATCGTCAATACTACATGGTCCGATATTATGCCAACTCCTAAGTCTGTTGGCCGCAACCATTATCTCACCGCACTGACTAAAATAAAGCGTGACGGCGCTGAACACATCGTTGAAATCATCGATGTAGAAAAGGTACTTGCCGAAATCGTTGAATACAAAGTTGAGATCCCGCAAGACATTCTAGATAAAGATATCATCAATGAGTTTCATGGTCGTAAAATTTTACATGCCGATGATTCACCGACCGCTCGTCGTCAAGTTGCCGATACCTTGGCACAATTAGGCATAGAAATCATCCCAGCAACTGACGGCCAAGAGGCGCTCAATGTGTTAAAGCACTGGGCCGACGAAGGTATCGACGTACAAAAAGAATTACTTGCAGTGATCACCGATGCCGAAATGCCCGTCATGGATGGTTATCGACTGACCTACGAAATTCGCAACGATAGTCGCCTGAAAGACCTTTATGTCATTCTCAATACCTCACTCAGTGGCAGCTTTAACAATGCCATGGTCGAAAAAGTGGGTTGTAATGCGTTTCTATCAAAATTCCAACCCGATTTATTGGTAACAGAGGTACAAAATCGGTTGAAGGACGTTTTGCAAAAATAAATATAAACACTGTATAAAAAACCAGTTTATGTTTCTTTATAAATCATAACGTTACCTTTACTCGGTTAGGTTTGCTTTGCGATATGCTGGGATTTACGGCAGCGACTCGGTATACTTGCCATCATTTGAGCAAATAGGCAAAGCAATGGACGTATCAGAATTACTCGACGGCCTCAACGACAAACAGCGCGATGCAGTCGCCGCACCTCTGCAAAACATGCTAGTGCTCGCAGGTGCGGGTTCAGGTAAAACACGAGTACTCGTTCATCGTATAGCTTGGCTTATGCAAGTTGAGCACGCTTCTCCATTTAGTATCTTTGCAGTAACCTTTACCAATAAGGCAGCCAAAGAAATGCGTGCTCGTGTTGAAGCGACGCTCAATGGCCCTGTTGGTGGTATGTGGATAGGTACTTTCCACGGCCTTGCCCACCGCATGTTACGCGCCCATCACCGTGAAGCTAAATTACCAGAATCATTTCAAATTTTAGATAGCGATGATCAGCAACGAATGATCCGCCGTTTGCTCAAAGCCATGAATATCGATGAGAAAAAGTGGCCACCTAAGCAGTTAAGCTGGTACATCAGCGCGCGTAAAGACGAAGGGTTGAGACCCAAAGATATTCAAGCATATGATGTCAATGAGCAGTTGATGTTGAATGTGTATAGTGCTTACCAAGATGCCTGTGATAGAGCTGGCCTTGTTGACTTTGCTGAGATCCTATTGCGCTGCTACGAGCTATTACAGCAACAACCTACCTTGCTACGTCACTATCAACAACGCTTCCGTCATATGCTAGTGGACGAGTTCCAAGATACCAACAGCATTCAATATTTGTGGTTGCGCCTGCTTGCAGGTAGTGACAACAATATCATGATCGTAGGTGATGACGACCAAAGTATTTACGGCTGGCGTGGTGCAAAAATAGAAAACATCAAACGTTTTCTGGACGACTTTAACGCCGAAACGATCCGACTTGAACAAAATTATCGTTCTACTGCAACCATTCTAAAAGCATCCAATGCGCTCATTGAAAACAACGCGGAACGAATGGGTAAAAGTCTCTGGACCGACGGTAACCAAGGCGAGCCAATTTCAATTTACGCCGCTTTTAATGAGCTTGATGAAGCACGCTTTGTGGTTGGCAAAATTAAATCTTGGTTACAGGCTGGCAATGCGCTCAGCGACAGCGCCGTACTCTACAGAAATAACGCACAATCCCGAGTGTTAGAAGAAGCCCTACTTCAAGAAGGGTTAAAATACCGTATTTATGGCGGTATGCGTTTCTTCGAACGCCAAGAGATTAAAGATGCCCTGTCTTATCTTCGTATAATCAGCAATCGCAATGATGACGCAGCATTTGAGCGTGTGATAAACACGCCTACCCGTGGTATTGGTGATAAAACGTTAAGCCATATTCGCGATTGTGCGCGTCACGAATCACTCTCACTTTGGGATGCAGCCAAAGCCGTGCTTGCGCAAAAGCATTTAGCGGGAAGAGCAGCTACAGCGGTGACAAAATTTATTGAATTAGTCGAGCAGCTCGACGATAAAATTGCCGAGCTTGAACTGTCACAACAAGCGCAGACGGCCATTGAGCAGTCAGGTCTAATGGCAATGTATCAAGCCGAAAAAGGCGAAAAAGGCCGCGCTCGAGTGGAAAACTTGGAAGAATTAATCAGTGCTTGTGGTCAGTATGAACTGCCTATCGATGAAGATTTTACTTCACCATTACAAGGCTTTTTAGCCTATACCTCTTTGGAGGCAGGCGAAGGCCAGGCTGACGAACACGAAGACGCGGTACAAATGATGACGCTGCACTCGGCCAAAGGTCTCGAGTTCCCACTGGTCTTTATGGTTGGGGTGGAAGAAGGCATGTTCCCATCGCAGCAAAGTAATGAAGAATCGGGCCGCTTGGAAGAAGAGCGCCGCTTGTGCTACGTCGGGATGACGCGTGCCATGGATAAGCTTTACATTAGCCACGCAGAAAGCCGCCGCTTGTATGGTCAAGAAAAACATCACAGCCCTTCAAGGTTCTTACGTGAAATTCCTGAAGACTGCATGGAAGAAATTCGGATTAAAACACAAATTTCTCGCCCTGCTAACTCAGGTCGATTCAGCCCATCAATCAGTCATGCGACTTTTGAAGATAGCGGCTTTAATTTAGGCCAGCGTGTCCTGCATGCCAAATTTGGTGCAGGCACAGTGCTTAACTATGAAGGTGCTGGTGCTCAGTCACGCATTCAAGTTAGCTTTGATGATGTTGGTAGTAAGTGGTTAGTAACCGCCTATGCAAGACTTCAAGCACTCTAATCTGCCGCTATTACGCTCTCAGCTTGCCGATGCGCGCCATCGGCAACTCTTGCTTATCACCGGCAGCCAAGCTTGGTGCTACGCGCAGTGTCAGCAGCTACTAGCAAACTCAAACGATAATCTTATCCTAAGTAGCAGTAAGGCATTGGAAAATGCCGTTTGGCCTGAGCATTTACACCAAATACTCGGACAAGAATTTAGCAACTTAGTCTACGACGGCTTTAGTGGTATTGTGCCTAACAAAATCGCAGCTGCGGCGGGCACTGTAAAGGCAGGCGGCTTACTGCTGTTGTTACTTCCCGAATTAGATGCACTCGACCACTGGCTAGACCCTGCAATTACCCGCTGGTGCTCTGAGGGGCAAATACCCAAACATAGCTACTTTTTAAAAAGGTGGCAGCAACTCTGGCAGCAACAACCAGCTTGGCATATCAGCGAGCACTTTGGGGTTCAACTGCCCTCAGCGTATCTTGCTGCAAGTTCAGCGGTTTGCGGTATTGAAGAGCAACAAAACGTACTGGCACAACTCTCCACAGCATTGGAAAACCGGCAAAAACCTGTATTACTGAGCGCAGATAGAGGTCGGGGGAAGAGCGCGCTATTGGGCCTCTTGGCATCAAAGCACCCTACACAACAATTTGTTATTTGTAGCCGCCATTTCCATGCTCTACATAGTTGCTTTGACATGCTTGCTCAAGCACTCAATACCGAGGTTGATGTAAAAACGAAGAAGCTGGCTAATCTCAGCTATCTGGCACCAGATGCGTTACTACAACAAGCCTCTACGCTTGATAGCAATACGGTTATTTTGGTGGATGAAGCAGCCGCCTTGCCAGTTCCATTTTTAATACAAGTCGCTCAATTTGGTTTTCGCTGCATTTTTTCCAGTACCATAGTTGGTTATGAGGGTAATGGTAGAGGCTACACATTGCGGTTTAAGCGCTACTTGGAATCACATTACCCAAGTTATCTTAACTTCACCTTGTCGACTCCTATTCGCTACGCATCGGATGATCCACTAGAGCGGCAGATCAGGGATTTATTTGTACTCGAGTGTAAAGCGACATCACCCCAACTCACCTCGCCAACCACAATGCGTGCTATCGCACAGAGTGAGTTGTTAGAAAATAGCTCGTTACTTGAGCAAGTATTTTCACTACTCGTATTAGCACATTATCAAACCAGCGTGGATGATTTAAGGCAATTATTAGATGCACCCGATCTCCACTTACAGGGCGCATTTTGCAATAACGAGCTAGTAGGCATTTGCCTTGCTGTTATCGAAGGCGGACTCGCTGCAGATCTCGCAGGAGATATTCTGGTAGGAACGCGAAGGCCCGCAGGCCATCTCATGGCGCAGCAGCTAACGACAAGCTTTGGTGACAACCGCTTTGTCACCGAAAAAAGCGCTAGAGTCGTTAGAATAGCCGTACACCCAGATGTACAACAGCAAGGAATTGGCCGCCGCCTACTGGCTTCCTTTGAAACCACATTATCAAAAGATATCAGTTACATAGGAACCAGTTTTGGTCTTACAGCGCCGTTGCTTTCGTTTTGGTCACAGCGCCACTATCAGCCAATGAAACTGGGGTTTAAGCAAGATAAAGCCAGTGGCGAGTACGCAGTTTTGATGCTTAAAAAAGTCAGAGGCGAATTAGACAACACCTATACTCAAGTATTTAAACAAGCTTTTTTCTATCAGTTACGCTCGCACTATCAACAACTTGATACTGAGGTGGTTGCCGCTATATTAGCTACAATGCCCTTTAAAAGCATAACTAGTGAACAGCTGGATTATTTGTGCTATCTACGTAACAGCAATCCGGTCGAGCAACAAGTATGTCCTTTTTTATGGCAGCTGATCACAACCGATCCTCGATTGCTTAAAAACTTAACTAAAGTTTCCAAAGCATTAGTAATTCGTCTAATATTACAGCAACATTCGACCCAAGTCGTACTTAATTTGCTTGGGTTATCTGGTAAAAAAGCCCTCACCACAACGCTTAGAGAGACAGTGCGGCAAGTATATGAGTATTTTCGGTGTTAAGTTTTTACTATTCGTTTTTGCTTCTGCTGGACTGAATTTTACAGTATCCGCTCAACCTGTTGTGAAAATTGGTATGTCCACCGCACTTTCCGGGCCAGCAAAAGAGATAGGTCAACAACTAAGGGCTGGTGCCGAGCTACATTTTAGCTTTTATAACCAGCATAAAGCCGATGACGCCGCTGCAATTGAGTTGCAGGTGTTGGATGATGGCTATGAGCCACACAAAACCGTGACCAATGCCCGTAAGCTCGTTTATGAAAATAAAGTCGATGCATTATTTGGCGTCATGGGCACGCCCACATCTTATGCCATAAAGCCGATTTTAGAGCACTCTAAGGTTCCCTTTCTTATGCCATATACTGGCGCTGAGTTTCTTCAGGATCCTAATACTTTCAAGGTGTTTAACCTTCGCACTAGCTACAATAAAGAAGCGCAAGATATTATTCGCTACTTTATCGATGAACAAAAACTAAAGCGGGTGGGTTTACTCATACAAGCCGATGAATTTGGTCTAACCGTAGAAAAAAGCCTCACCAGAGCACTCGCGGAACGAGGATTAAAGCCCGTAGTAATAACACGCTTTAGACGTAATACTGATGATATTGAACGAGCCCTTGAACAAGCGCAACAGTATAAAATAGAGGGCTTTGCTATGGTCGGTACCTACACGCCACTGTCTAAATTTATTAATCGCGCCATGGAGGTTGGCCTTGAAACACAGTACGCTACGGTTTCATTTGCCTCCTCAAATGAGCTGTTTGCCAGGCTCAGTGGCAACCCCAAAGTTTTAGTCACCGAAGTGGTACCTGACCCTGCAATCTGCAAGGGCAAGCTTTGTGATACTTTCCGAGATGCTGTTCGCAATACGATGCTTTCCCATAACGAACAAGTTTTTGAGGGCTATCTCAATGCCTACTTATTGACGGCTGCTATCGAGCAATGTGAGCTGCCCATTGATAGCGATTGCCTACTAAACACATTACAACAGGAGTTGGAGCATAACACCGTTATTCGAGAGGTATTTATGCTCCAACCAGAGCAAAAGAAATTGCCAGTTTACCGCTCCTTTTTCCAATAATGTTCTATGCTTAGTTGATACTGACCATATGCGAGGCTGACATGGATTTAATTAACTTTCGCGTCGGGAAAAAAACAATATCACTGCAAATCCTCGATATTCTATTAACTGAGCGCTACGAAGAAAACTTAACAGACCTACCTAATGACAACCCAAGCTTTCTTGGTGTTAAGGATTATATGGGGATACCTACTCCTATATTCGATTTAGGGATCATTCTCAATAAACGCTCTTCTTATGAAACTAATCAAGAGCTTGTGGATATGCTCAAACAACGAGAGGAAGATCATAAAGAATGGCTACACGCTTTAGAAGCAAGTATTTTTAATGATGTCCCCTTCACTAAAGCTAAAGATCCTAGACAATGCGCCTTTGGCCAGTGGTTTTACGGCTTCAAAACTGAAAATGACGACCTAAAAGCACTTCTAAAGCGCTTCGAAGAACCACATGAAAAACTACATTCATTAGCAGATAAACTGTTGATGATGTGCGCACAGGGGCAAAAACAACAGGCCATAGAAACGCTCGCTCGTGAAAAGAGCACCACCTTTAATAAGCTGATGCGACTTTTTGAATCCGCCCGTGACCAAATCATGCTCGACCATAAACCCATTATTGTCTTTACCACTCAAGATGGCCGAAGTCCGCATATCGGTTTGCTAGTCGACAAGGTCGAAGATAACGTTCACTGTGACGAAAGCGATATTAAATCACTGCAGGAAATGACTAGTATCGGTTTTGAGATAGATGTTCAAACCAAAAAGTTAATGAAAGGTTTGGTCAAGATGGGAAAACGCCACAGCGTATTGATTGACCCCAGTGCCATTTTCCGCCCTGAACATTTACAAAGCTATGAGCCCGAAGAAACGGAAGAATACGGTTTGTTTTAGGTTTGGAAAATGGAATACAAAAAACGCCGCAATTTTTGCGGCGTTTTTTGTATTCTAAGTAACCTGCTTTCGAGATACGTTGTTATCCCAAGTCCAGGTTAACTATTATTTAGCTTGGCGGCTAGCGCGTTTACGCTCGCTTTCAGTCAATAACTTCTTACGAATACGGATGCTTTCAGGCGTTACTTCTACAAGCTCGTCGTCATCGATGAACTCAAGCGCTTGTTCTAGCGACATCACGATAGGTGGCACAAGGTTTTGTGCTTCGTCAGTACCTGCTGCACGTACGTTAGTTAACTGCTTACCTTTAAGTGCATTTACCGTTAGGTCGTTGTCACGGCTATGAATACCGATGATCATACCTTCGTAAACCTCAACACCGTGACCGATAAATAGACGACCACGTTCTTGTAGGTTAAATAGTGCGTTTGTTAGCGCTTTACCTGGTGCATTCGCGATTAGCACACCATTCTTGCGCTGACCAATGTTACCGCCTTTGTGTGGACCGTAATGCGAGAACGTGTGGTACATCAAACCAGAACCAGACGTTAACGTCATAAATTCTGTTTGGAAACCAATTAGACCACGTGCAGGCATCATGAAGTCCATACGCACACGACCTTTGCCATCTGGAGACATGTCAGTCATTTCTGCTTTACGCAGACCAAGCTGCTCCATGATAGAACCTTGGTGCTCTTCTTGACAGTCAATGGTTACTGTTTCGTACGGCTCTTCTAGCTGACCATCAACTTCACGTAGGATTACTTCTGGACGAGATACTGCAATCTCGTAGCCTTCACGACGCATATTCTCAATCAGAATACCCAAGTGAAGTTCACCACGACCAGATACACGGAAGCTATCTGGGTTATCGGTTTCTTCAACACGTAGTGCAACGTTGTGCACAAGCTCAGCTTCTAGACGCTCAAGGATATTACGCGAGGTGACGTATTTACCTTCTTGGCCTGAGAATGGAGACGTGTTTACAGAGAAAGTCATTGTTACTGTTGGTTCATCAACAGACAGTGGCGGTAGTGCTTCAACGTTATTCTGACAACAGATAGTATCAGAGATTTTCAGCTCACCAAGCCCTGTGATTGCGATGATATCACCCGCAGTTGCTTGCTCAACTTCGTGACGATCAAGACCTAAGTAACCAAGTACTTGGCCAACTTTACCGTTACGCGTCTTACCATCAGCACCTACAATAGTCACTTGTTGGTTAGGTTTAACTGAACCGCGTTTAATACGGCCAACACCGATAACACCTACGTATGAGTTGTAATCAAGCTGAGAAATTTGCATCTGGAACGGACCTTCAGGATCCGCGTTAGGCGCTTCAACTTCGTCTACGATAGCTTGGAACATTGGCTCCATGTTGTCAGACGGCTCATCTAGGTCAAGTGTTGCCCAACCGTTGATTGCTGATGCGTAGATCACTTTAAAGTCTAGCTGTTCGTCAGTTGCACCTAAGTTATCGAATAGGTCAAAAACTTGGTCCATTACCCAATCAGGACGAGCACCCGGCTTGTCGATTTTGTTGATTACAACAATAGGCTTAAGACCCTGAGCAAACGCCTTTTGCGTTACGAAACGCGTTTGTGGCATCGGACCTTCTTGTGCATCAACTAGTAGTAATACTGAGTCAGCCATCGAAAGAACACGTTCTACTTCACCACCGAAGTCGGCGTGTCCCGGAGTATCTACGATATTGATACGGTAGTCGTTCCACTTGATTGCGGTATTTTTTGCAAGGATGGTGATACCACGCTCTCTTTCAAGATCGTTAGAGTCCATCACTCGCTCTTCATTACCACCGCGCTGCTGTAATGTACCTGATTGCTCAAGTAGCTTGTCTACAAGCGTTGTTTTACCGTGGTCTACGTGCGCGATAATCGCGATATTTCTTAACTTTTCGATGCTCATATTATTACTCAGTGAAGTTGGCCCTCAGTGATCCTAGTCGATCTACGCAAAAATGCGCGTTGAGATTGCCCGATTGAGAATTAAAGGTCGCGTATTATCTACTATTAATGTGACAGATGAAAGTTTATCCAACATTTTTTTCAATAATCTAGCATGAATTTCTCTGGTAAAGAGGGCAGTAAAACGCGACTAGGTCGAGTCCGATTACAATACTTTGCTCGTCCGATTCTGGACTTAGCCCTTGCAAAAATACAATAAAGCCTATTAATATCATGGCAATAGCGTTTGGCACATACGTTGCTAAAGTACCAATCAAGGTGAAATATTAATAATAAACCATCGTGACACCTCACTGTACTTGGAGCAAATATGGTAACACATTCAATAAACATGGCTTGGCAACGGCTCAAACGTCATATCAGTTATACAGTCACTATTATTCTGACACTTGGGCTCGCACTAGGTGCTTTGGTGTCGACATGCAACCTCAATTATCAATTACTCGCAGCACCACTCCCTTATCCAGATGCGGAGCGGTTGATGTTGTTACGCGGCGCGCTAGTCGATGATAATAATGAAATAAAACAAAGCAACTTTATTCCGCACGCTGGAAGCTTAACGTCTTATGAGAAACAACCCCAATTCCCCGAGATTGAAAGCATAGCACTACAAAACATTAGTATTGATGTGGAGCAAAGCTTACCAAGTAGTCCTACATTTAATATCGGTGCCATCACCCCTGAGTACATGCAGTTACTTGATGCACCGATGGCACTCGGTCGCTACTTTTCCAGCGATGAAGGTCTAGATAGTCAGCAACCGGTTGCAATGATTTCATATTCTGTGTGGCAACAATATTTCGCTGGTAACCCTGATGTTTTAGAAAAAACGGTGGTTTTTAAAGGGGTAAATTTCAAAACCCTTTGCATGGACAGCAAAGACCTTCAGAAAACACAGTTTATATTGTTCCTGTGTGATGGAATTGGTAGACATCGGGGATTCAAAATCCCCCGCAGCAATGCGTGATGGCCCGAGTCCACCAACCTGCATCAAAAATTTGAAAAATAAAACCTTTTTCAAGACTGAAAGTCAACGTAATGTTAGTTTTTTGTGTTTTAGATTTGCCTTTTATACATTTTTGCTGTGATAAATACCCCCTCGAGACTATCTTCATAGCCCTATAACTAGTCTAAAATTCTACTTCTCTGGTTTATATTTTTTCTTTTGTCTGTGCTTATTCTGTGCGTGATAAAAACCAACGAAAGTTATCTCTAGCAAACTTGAGGCGATTCAATGTTATTGCCAGCCACTTAAAGTTTATGTCAATTCCTATTGTGGTCTGAGCAAACAAAAGAGAGAATACGACCCTTGTTTCTTCTTTCTACTGGTTATAAGATCAGTTGCTGGTCGTCAGTATTCACTTTGGTTTGAGAGAGTATGTTAGCAACATTAAAAGAGCTAGATTGGGATTTCAAAGATTCACGACAGAGCAAAGGATTGCATAGTATCCACCCGTATCCAGCGAAGTTTATTCCTCAGATACCTTCTCAAATAATAGACACATTGGGATGTCCGGATGGTGTTATCTTAGATCCTTTTTGTGGTTCGGGCACTGCACTATGCGTTGCTCAATCTAAAGGTTATGAGTCTATCGGGGTTGATTTAAATCCTATAGCTTGCTTGATTAGTAGAGTAAAAACAACGCCATTGAGCACTGACTTTGTTGACGCATATCATCATGCTTTACAAGTTGCAGTAGAGCTTGAAGTAGATGTGAGTAGTCTTAGTAATATCCCAAATATAGATCATTGGTTTAAAAAAGAAATACAGATTGAAGTTCTAAAGTTAAAAACTGCAATTGGCTTATATCGAGACAACACCGTGATATTTGATGCTTTAAGAGCTGCCTTATCTAGCATTATAGTAAAAGTTTCTAATCAAGATAGTGATACACGATATGCTGCGATTGATAAAAATATATCTCCTCAGAAAGTATATTCGTTATTTGAAAACTCATGTATAAATCTAAGTCAAAATCTCATTGATTTTGATGGTGTGTCTTCATCAATAATTATAAATAAAGATATTTTGAAAGTATCAAAGGATGACATACCTAAAAAAGTTGGCCTTTTAGTGACGTCCCCTCCGTATCCAAATGCTTATGAATACTGGCTATATCATAAATATAGAATGTGGTGGCTAGATTTTGATCCTCAGTCAGTGAAAAAATCTGAGATAGGCGCTAGAGCTCATTTTTTCAAGAGAAATCATCACACAGCAGAGGACTTCTTTCATCAAATGAAAGGCACTTTATCATTGGCTAATGATGTTTTAATTGATTCTGCTTATGCTGCATTTGTAGTAGGGCGTTCAAAAATACATGGTGAAGTGATTGATAATGCTCAGCTTATTATTGATGGCGCAGAAGAGTTGGGATTCAATATTATCGGTCGGTTTGATAGAAATATGAATAGTAATCGAAAGTCTTTCAATTTGTCTCATGCAAATATTAAAAAAGAAACGATTGTTGTGGTTCAGAAAAAATGAAAATAAGATTGAACCATGTAAACTATAAATTATTGGGGTATGAAATCGAACTTCTTGAGAGAGAAGTCCAGCGCTTAGTCACTGAATGCGATGGACATGTTTTGGAGTCTTCAGAGGGGCGTTTTCATAAATTAGAAGTTCCAGATGTAAAAATAGAGCTTTTGAATAAGCTAGTAAAAGGATTAACTTATATACAGAGTGTTAAAGTTTACGATGGGGATTACTTTATTGAACAGCCATTGCAAGCTATATACGAAGCAAGTTGTCATAAGACGGGCGGGCAAAAACGTCAAACGACTCGTTATGGTGCACATGGTTTGCATGAATACAAAGGAAAGTTTAATCCTCAAATAGTATCAGCAATAGCAAATTTATTCGATTTGTCACCTTGTGACAAAGTTCTTGAGCCTTTTTGCGGTAGTGGAACAACGCTTTATCAAAGTGAGTTGATAGGGATGAAGTCTAATGGCTTTGATTTCAATCCCTTAGCGGTTTATATCACAAATACAAAGTTAGCTTCTTTGGATTTAGATGCTGAACTGGTGTTAAATGAAATCAAGGTAATTGTTGAAAAGATTAAAATAGACATCAAGCAATATGATTTCAATTTTGAAAAAAACGAGCGAACTGATTATCTTCAAAAATGGTTTGATGTAGAGCAATTTGAGAAAATTGAAATTCTAAAATATGAGTTGGAACGTTCCAGTATTAATAGTGCAGCAAAGGATGTATGTCTTTGCGTGGCAAGTGATCTAATTCGTGATTATTCGCAACAGGAACCAGCAGATCTTCGCATACGTAGACGCAAATCTCCTTTACCCGAAGTCTGTTTTTTTAATGCACTGTTGTCAAAGGTGGAAGATTTTTTAAAGCGTGTAAAATCTATCTCCCCTTATGTTGTAAATGTTAGGAATAACTCGAAAGCATTCAATATAGATATTAGGGATGCTGAAAGTTTAATTGATTTTGTTGATTTTGACGCTGCTATTACAAGTCCTCCATATGCAACAGCCTTGCCTTATATTGATACCCAGCGGCTTAGTTTGATTTGGTTAGGATTTGCTTCTCCAAAGGAAGTGAAAGTTTTGGAGAATAATTTGATCGGTTCTAGGGAGTTGACGAAAAAAGAAGAACGTTTTCTTCGCGAGCAGCTTGAAACTAATGCCGACAGTATTCCAGATGAACTGCATTTACTATGTTTAGATATGCTGAAATCACTGGGAGATACTGATGGTTTTCGAAGACAGGCAATGCCATACGTTGTCTATAGGTATTTTGTCGACATGAAGTTAATGTTTACCAATGTTCTTAAAATGCTAAAGCCAAAGGGAAAATTTGGTTTGGTTGTTGGTCATAACCAAACAACATTAGGTGGTAAATTATTCCTTTTAGATACCCCAAATTACTTGAAAATAATTGCTGAGAGTGTTGGTTGGGTTTCTTTAGAAAATTTAAAATTAGATGTTTATAAACGTTATGACTTACATAAAGCCAACTCAATCAATGTTGAGACCTTAGTCACATTACAAAAGCCTGATTAAAATACTAAAAAAAAACAATAGGCACTTTGTGCCTATTGTTTTAATCATATAATACTCATAAATCTAGATGTTTCAATAAAGCCATAACGCTTTCCCCTATTACCTATATGTGTAATAGCATGGCTATCAAGCATATTAAATGCGTGGTGGTATTGATTTATTATTCTTAACTCGTAGTGGTCATCAGAGATTCTGCTTAGGCAAGCTAAGTCACCTGGTGCAGCGATGCCCGAGTATCTTAGTGCTCCAGTTCCTAGCCTAAAGTCGAGATTATTCTCAGCTTCAAAAGTGACTCTTTCTTCTCTTCGTATTCCTAAGTCTATGTAATCAAGTGTAATTAGAGTTGATAGAGTACCTTTCCATCCTCTAGCATTCCGAATTGTTAAAGGAGGGAAAAAGTCGAAACAATCCTTACTTAGCCAAAAGTATTGGCTACCCAATCCGGCTTTTTCCCCTCTCCCCGATTGAATTCTATTCGTATCGGTTGGCACCAAGGATACAATCAGTGTTTCTTGTTCATCCTCACCTATTTGAATATTGTGAGGTGATTCATCATAGAGAAGATTCCAAAATGGAGCATATGGAGTGTTTAACGTACACCGATGATATTGCCAATTTTGATCGAGTAGTTCATGTATGAAGTGGTTCCAATTGAAATTACTTGCGTGTAATGTTGCGTCATCTAAATAAACTGACGCTTCAATGTTTTGTGATAACCCCGGACCTGTGAAGTTACCCGAGCTTATCGTTGCCGCTTGATAACCATCGTTAGTAAGAAAGCCATAGCACTTGGCATGAAGTAAGCGCTTTCGGTTAATCAGGTATACTGCAGCGCCACATTCAAGTAGCGCATCGACGACTTGTTTACTTGATAGGCGTTGACTGGTACTACCACCCAAAATAGCTACTACAGATCCCCCTGCTTCAGTATGCTCTTTTAGTGATTTATAGAATCGAGCTCCACCGTTGTAGTTTGAGAAACCTGATACGATGAATATTGTCCCATTACCTGGTGTTAAGTTTCTTATCCACATATCTTCAAGAATGGGTCTTAATCCGGTTAGACGACCCGTAGAATAGACATTTGGATGAACTGCAAATTCAATCATTTATTCTAGCCTTTTATTATCATTCTGAATTTAATGCATATTTCAGTGAAAATAATCCCACATATTGATTGATGGGTTCAATAGTCATTATGCAATTTCGAAAGCGAGTCATAGTTTAGCTTCATGGAGTGAGTTTTTAAGGTGTGGAAGTCTCAAGCCATGCAAAAGATAAGAGTGCAGCACACTTACTATCAGTGATGACCGGATAATCATAATATGGAAGTTGTTCAGGGGGCTCAATATAACTGCCGATGGTGAGTGTATATCTATTTCGAAACCTCCGTGGCGAACTATGGACAAACGCGATGGTTAGATGTGTTTCTGCTGCGTTATCTAACAGCACATTTCATGCCGATAAGTTACCATGGATTCCGGTGTAAAAATAACTTTAAGCTATTGTTTATAAACGGATCTACCTTTCTGGTTTTGGATTCAAAATTATTGGTGTAACAGCCTCACAATTTGACGAACCAGTGCATTCAACACCACACTGGTATACTGATGTTTGGCTAACCTATGACTACAACGATTCACTGGCTACTCAGTGGCAACGTAACAACATTCAAACCTACCAAATTCTAAAATTACATAAGTCAGCAGACTCTCAAACAGCACAGCTGTCTCTGGAAAACTGGTTTAATGAGCAGCTACATCAGCAAACCAGAGGCATGCAAGATTTCGCAAATAATAGAGTCAAACTGGAATTAATCCCGTTCAAACCTCTTATTGTTGGCGATGCCTCACAGGTTAGCCAACTTAGCTTGACCGCTGCCCCACATATCAGAAATGAAAAAATTGGCTTTATCTTTCAGTCATTCAACTTAATTGATGAGCTGACAGTCTACGATAATATCGCGCTGCCATTGCGTTATCGTAAAACCCCGATGAGCAATGCCGATATTGATCACGCAGTAATGAGCTGTCTGACAAAAGTAGATATGGCACACCGCGCAAAACATCGCCCAAACCAGCTTTCAGGTGGGCAACAACAAAGGATTGCTATTGCCCGCGCACTCGTCGGCAACCCTGCATTACTGCTTGTTGACGAACCTACAGGTAACCTTGACTCAAAAAATGGTGATGCCGTTATGGACATGTTGAAAACGCTAAACCTAGAAGGGACGACATTACGTATGGTGACGCACGACCCTCGATATGCCGATATGGCGACACGCAAACTACACCTTCTAGATGGCAAAATACTGGCCCCCCAAACACACACTAACGCCAACACAGTCGTTGACACGTTTTAGTCCATGATGGAAGCGAGGAAAGTAATATGCTTGTCAAAGACATGAGTGCCAGTCTGCACTCTCTGAGTAAAGTTAAAGTATTTACCATCACGATTATCTCTACGCTAGCACTCACACTAGGTACGCTCGTGGCGATGTTTAATTTAAACTTTACTATTCTCTCTGCGCCGTTGCCTTACCCCAATGCAGAGCAGCTTTACGTTTCAAAAGCAGTGCACTATATCAAGGATAGAGTGGAGTTTGATGATTTCACTCCGATACCTATGCTACTTGAGATCTATGAAAGTGAAAAAACGCCGGAGTCGCAAACCGCCCTCTTTGGCTATTCCGAAGAGGTGGTTAGAAGCAAAGTTGAAACGCCGCAAGTCAATACCACTTATATCACCCCTGAATTTATGCCGATGCTAGGATTTACTTTTCACTTAGGCCGTGGACCGAGCGCAGACGAAGGCCTTAACTCAATGCAGCCAGTCGCGGTATTGTCCTATCAAGCTTGGCAAAAATATTAGCCGCCAGCGGGGTTGTTACTAAGCCCGCATTATACTCGCTGAGAAGTAATTAGCTTCGATTAAATTAACTCCCTGAAGGCAGGGCGTCTCCCTCAAGGCGCCTTGCTTTTTTATTAAAACACGACCCCTGATCCCAGCTATCGAATTAAATTAATTTTTGCTTTGTTGCGCTTCATAATCTATACCAATACTCCAAACACTTACTCGAAGATAGAGTGACTATCGCAGGGAATCGCTTGCACCAATATTGCGCACCATCATGAAACATTTACGCACCAAGTTAGTGCAACAAGCTAATCCCTAAATTTCCCAAAAGTTAAAAATCAATATTTATCAAAAACTTAAAAACATGGCACAGATCAAGCTTATTTGTGTGCAATTGCAGTACATTGCAGCAAAAAATAACCCAACGAGTCGGAGGACACATGTCACAATCGGTTTTAGATTTTATTAAAGAGCACGACGTAAAATTTGTTGATTTACGTTTCACAGATACAAAAGGTAAAGAACAACACGTATCGATCCCACATCATCAAGCCGATGAAGACTTCTTTGAAGACGGCAAAATGTTTGACGGCTCATCTATCGCTGGTTGGAAAGGCATCAACGAATCTGACATGGTACTTATGCCTGATGCAGAAAGTGCTAAGCTAGACCCATTCGCAGAAGAAACAACGCTTATCGTTCGTTGTGATGTGGTTGAACCAAACACACACCAAGGTTACGAGCGTGACCCACGTTCCGTAGCTAAACGCGCTGAAGAGTTCATGCGTTCAACGGGTATTGCAGACACCGTATTATTCGGCCCAGAGCCTGAGTTTTTCTTGTTTGACGATGTTAAATTTAAAACTGACATGTCTGGCTCAATGTACAAAATCGATGCTGAAGAAGCGTCTTGGAACTCAGACAAAGACTACGAAGGTGGTAACACAGGTCACCGTCCTGGCGTAAAAGGTGGTTACTTCCCAGTAGCACCGGTAGATTCGTCTAATGATTGGCGTGCAGCTACTTGTTTAGTACTTGAGGAAATGGGCCACGTTGTTGAAGCGCACCACCACGAAGTAGCAACTGCTGGTCAAAATGAGATTGCGACTCGCTTTAATACTATGGTGACTAAAGCAGACGAAATCCAAGAGATGAAGTACGTTATCCACAACATGGCTCACCTATACGGTAAGACAGCAACCTTTATGCCTAAGCCAATCGTTGGTGATAACGGTTCAGGCATGCACTGCCACCAATCACTTGCTAAAGACGGCAAGAACATCTTCGCAGGCGACAAGTACGGCGGTCTATCTGAAGAAGCGCTTTACTACATTGGTGGTATCATTAAGCATGCTAAAGCAATCAATGCATTCACTAACCCAGCAACAAACTCTTATAAGCGTCTAGTACCAGGGTTTGAAGCGCCAGTTATGCTTGCATACTCAGCACGTAACCGCTCAGCATCAATCCGTATTCCGGTGATCCCATCAGAGAAAGGTCGTCGTATCGAAGTACGCTTCCCAGATCCTGCGGCGAACCCATACCTAGCTTTCGCAGCGCAGTTGATGGCTGGTCTTGACGGTATCCGCAACAAGATCCACCCTGGCGATGCAATGGACAAAGATTTATACGACCTACCAGCAGAAGAAGCAGCAGAAATCCCAACGGTTGCAGCATCACTTGATGAGGCCCTTGCTTCTCTAGATGCTGACCGCGAGTTCTTAACTCAAGGTGGCGTATTCACTGACGACTTAATCGACGCGTACATCACACTTAAGTCGAAAGAAGTTGAAAAATTAAACATGACAACTCACCCAGTTGAGTTCGAAATGTACTACAGCGTTTAAATCGCTAGCAGACTACTACGCTCAGTACCGCAGTATTGAGCTTGTAGAGCCAAAACTCATTATGCGTTTCTGGCACTCTTAATCATATGTGTTCTCAAGCCCGTAATTACGGGCTTTTTTGATTTAATTCAAAAGCTTAAATGAAGTCTATTTTATGTTGTCATTATGGGAATTATTCATTTCTAACTCGCAATTCCAACTGCTCTATACTACAGTATGAACAGTAGTTTACTGTGGAGAGTTGTGGTGCGTCAGTGGTTTCTTATAATTTCGGTTAGCATGACGCTAGCCCTAACAAGCATTGATGCTGCAGCTGAGTCCAACCCAAAAATCTATCGCTGGAAAGACAAAAACGGCCATTGGGTCTATTCGGATGTACCGCAACCTGGTTCAAAAGAAGTCAAACTCAACGCCAGCGCCTTAACCATGCCAAGTGTTGATACTAAAATTCTCGAACAAACGGATACAACACCAACTATCCAATATACAACTAAAATCACTTCTCCTGAGCATGAACAAACAATCCGCGACAATAGTGGCAGCGTATACGTGACGGGCACAGTAGAACCAAGATTTACCCAAGGGTTGAGTGTGCAACTGTTTCTCGACGGTGTAGCGACAGGTCCAAAACAAACAAATACCCAGTTCGCTTTACGTGGCATCAATCGCGGCGAACATTCTTTGGTTATCAAAGTGTTTAACCAAAAGGGAACCTTAGTTGCCCAAAGCGATACCCATAAATTCTTTTTGCACCGAAATACCGTGAATAATTAATGGTTTATTTCCTACTTACACTGGCTTTCAACTAGTAATTGTAAACACGCCATGCTTATCCCCTCTGGTATTAGAGAGGCTGAATTTGACAACTCATGATGGTCAATCCACAACCTTTGCTCACCCACCTGAACTTGATAGTAGACTTCAGCCTTTGTGTGCAGTAAATATTTATCTCGCCAATTAGGTTGAACAACCCGCATCACACCTGTAAGGGTAGTTTTCTCGCCATTCGTAACTCGATGTACACTCGCGGCTTGAGGAGGAAAGCAGTTAATCTGTTCGGTAACATACTTAGCGCTTTGAAAGTCACACCCGCTCATGCAGAACGTGACAAAAAGGCTCCCCCCACAAACACATGCTAGATGTATTTTTTGACACAAAGCATTAATAATCTCGGCACCTTAAAGTTGGCATGCTTTATTAATAACAAGTTTAGGATACGAGCTCGAAAACCCCTAGTTTCTGAGCTTAGGTGATAATTTACTTCAAAGCATACAAAGCTGTGCTATTCTCATTGCACCACATTGGTGCACGGTGAACATAAATGGATCAACATAACTCGATTGACTTGGATAAAATTTGGCAATCTCTCTCAACCGCGATTTTAGTGCTCGATCAAAATTTAATGATCCACTATGCCAACTATAGCAGCAGTGAATTACTAGGACTCAGCACTAAGCGGCTTGTCGGACTGGCGATTGATAGCGTGTTTAATCATCATCATATTGACTTACCGAGGCTCTCTAAATACGTGCTACAAGATGGCGTAGACTGCCAGCAACACAGGGTAGACGTGGTATTCGTAGATAATCGTGTTGCAACACTAAGTCTGCATGCCAGACGAGTTTACCTTGCGGACAAGGCGTATATTTTAGTGGAATGTCGCCGTGTTGATGATGCCCTGCGTTATGATCAAGCATCCAATCAAATGCACCAATTTCAGGCAGCTCGAAACCTCATTCGCGGTCTTGCTCATGAAATAAAAAATCCACTTGGTGGGATCCGCGGTGCGGCGCAATTATTGCAGTACGAAACTGATCAACAAGAACGGGAAGAATGTGCCACGCTCATTATTGAGCAAGCAGATAGATTGCGCGAGTTGGTAGATAGATTGCTTGGACCCAATCAGTTACCACAAAAAGAGCCGTGTAATATCCATCTGGCGTTAGAATCGGTGATTAAGTTAACCACCTTGGAGCGCGATGCGGATATCACCTTGGTAAAAGATTATGATCCCAGTATTCCGGCCATCGTGATAGATCAAGCCAAAATTCAGCAAGTTCTGCTGAATATGCTGCGCAATGCCCAACAAGCACTACAGCATGATGGTACGATCACCATAACAACGCGCATTAAACACCGTCTTCATCATGGTGAGCGACTATTGAAAAAAGCATTGCTCATCCGTATCAGCGACAACGGTCCAGGGATCGCCGATGAGGTAAAAGAGACATTGTTCTTTCCGATGATCACGAATAAAGAAGGAGGCTCTGGACTTGGGCTCTCTATCGCGCAAACTTTGGTAGAGCAACACCAAGGATTTATCGAATGCGATAGCTGGCCAGGACACACTGAGTTCAGTATCTACCTTCCCTTTGACAACACCGAAACAGGAAACGTGCAATGAAATCAGTTTGGTTAGTCGATGATGACGCTTCAATCCGATTTGTTTTAGAAAAGGCATTAAAGCGAGCTGAGTTTGAAACCGAGAGCTTCGCCAGTGGTCAAGATGTATTGACGGCACTGGAATATGAGCAACCTGCGGTGCTGATCTCAGATGTACGTATGCCTGGTATCGATGGCATGGCCTTGTTAGATAAAATTGCAGGGCTCTACCCTAGCCTACCTGTGATCATTATGACCGCACACTCGGACTTAGACTCTGCGGTCAACGCATTTAAAAAAGGGGCGTTTGAATACCTCGCCAAACCTTTCGACTTAAACGAGGCCGTTTCCCTTGTGCAACGTGCATTTCGTGCAGGCCAGCAAACTAAAAAACAAAAGCGCCACAGTGAAAAAGCCAATAGCCCCGACATTATTGGTGAAGCCCCTGCTATGCAGGAAGTGTTCCGTGCTATCGGTAAACTTTCCGCGTCAAGTATGAGCGTATTGATTAACGGCGAATCAGGCACGGGTAAAGAGCTTGTGGCAGGCGCGCTGCACAATCACAGTCCGCGCAAAGACGCTTCTTTTATCGCGCTCAATATGGCCGCCATCCCCAAAGATCTCGTCGAGTCTGAATTGTTCGGCCATGAAAAAGGCGCTTTTACTGGCGCTGACAGCATGCGCCGTGGCCGCTTTGAGCAAGCCGACGGTGGCACCTTATTTTTAGATGAAATCGGTGATATGCCACTGGACGTACAAACTCGGCTATTGCGCGTACTCGCCGATGGTGAGTTTTATCGGGTTGGTGGTCACAACAGCGTGAAGGTCGATGTCCGTATCGTCGCGGCTACCCATCAAGATTTAGAGACACTGGTAAAGCAAGGTAAATTCCGTGAAGACTTGTTTCACCGCCTAAATGTCGTCAGGTTAAAACTACCAGCCTTACGTGAACGCCCTGAAGATATCGCCGCACTGTGCGATCACTTTCTTGCAAAAAGCGCCAAAGAGCTAAAAGCCGAGCCAAAAATCATCTCCAAACATGCACTGCAAAAAATGCAAGCATATCACTGGCCTGGCAACGTTAGGCAATTGGAAAACACCTGCCGCTGGTTAACGGTAATGGCGCCGGGCGAACTTGTCACCCCTGCGGATCTGCCCGAAGAGCTAGAAAAGCCACAACAGATTGACGCCTTAGAACATGGCAATTGGTTGGACGCATTCCAAACGTGGTTAGACTCAGAGTTACGTAAAGGAAAAGACCATATTTGGCCCGATGTACAGGCACAATTAGAAACACGACTGATCAAATCAGCACTCAATGCCTGCCATGGCCATAAGCAAGATGCGGCGTTAAAGATAGGTTGGGGGCGCAATACGTTGACCAGAAAGCTAAAAGAGAGAAATATTCAAGATTAGACGACAAGCTGAGTATTATGACTCAGCTTTTTCCCACTACTCCAGTTCCCAAAATGAATAATATCTGATTGAAAATCATACAAACAACCAGTAGCTTGGACTATGCCGTATCTTGTGACTCGGCATAATACCAATTGAATTAAT
>NZ_PNDS01000148.1 GCF_005886535.1 Pseudoalteromonas sp. S2755 | reverse complement strand
AATTATCTAATCAATTTGAAGGGTGAAATAGCATATTAGCTTCGTTAAAAATTTCTCATTTAGAACAACTAAATAGCAAAATTTTTGCCTTGCCTATATGGATATAGGTACCTTAGCGGTAGCAGGACGCGAGAGCGGTGCTACTAAAGCTATTTCCCCCGCTTCAAGATAGATCATTTACTTAATACAATTGGTATTATTTTAGCTTTTAAGGCTACAGAAGTGAGCCAGCCTCAATCTACAATTTATCCAAATAACAATTCAAAATATGCTTTCAGTGAGCCAATTGGGGCATAAATTGAGCGTTGTTACTTTGCTGTAATCACTATCAATTCAATGCTATCTGGACTAACATATTGGTTAGATTTAGAGCGTAAGGAATATAGCGTGTCGTTAGCGAATGCTCGCACATTTCACCAAAGCCGATTTGTGCCACTGGTTGCTGCACTACTTGTGTTAGTTGGTAGTATGCTTTACGGACTGGTGTTATATGAGCAAGAAAAGGAGCATCACACTGAAAAAGTCGCCTCGGCACTTGCTTTGCGCCTTGATCATGTGACTGAGGGAGTGAACGAACGTGTTACATTGTACTGGTACGGCATTTTGGGGCTTCGCACCGCAATTTATGCGAACCAACAACATAGCTTTGACTATCAGGCAATGCAGCGATACATCGACTCGTTTGATTTCCAAGCAGAGTATCCAGGCGCACGAGGCGTTGGAATTATTAAGTATGTCCCCATCGATAACGTGAGTAGCTTTGTGCGACAAGCACAGGCTGAACGCACAGACAGAGCGTTCGCCATCAAAACGCTAAACCCACATAACACCAGCAAATTTGTAATCCAGTATATTGAGCCAGAAATAAACAATGATAAAGCCATCGGGCTGGATATAGGCTCCGAAGCTAGTCGCAGAACTGCAGCAATAGAAGCTGCAACCACCAATGAACCAAGACTTACCGCCCCAATCACCTTGGTGCAAGCTGACAATAAGGTTAAATACGGATTTTTAATTCTCGCACCAATTTATACCTCAATCAGTATTGCACAAGATGAAGAAAATCGTTTAAGTAATTTGATTGGTTGGACCTACTCACCTTTACTTATCGATGAAATCCTATCGACTTTGCTTTCTTTTCGACAAGATGTTTCTATTCAAATCTCTGATGTAACCAATAACGATGAAAACACACCGTTTTATCAGGCACTAAAAGAAGGTGTTAGAGAAAGAAATAATCCACTCGCTAAGCAAGTCGCGTTATTTGGTCGCACTTGGGAAGTAAAAATTTGGCCAACTCCGAAGTTTATCCGTTCACTCAACTTAGTGTCGCCGAATACTATTTTGCAGGTAGCACTACTAGTGTCTGCACTATTGGCAATCATCACTTATATTCTGCTTTTAAGCTTTACGCGTCAGCGCTTAGCTGAAAAGGAAAAGCTAGCAGCCGAAGAAGAAAAAGCACAATCCCTTGCTAGACTGAACTCTTCATTAGAACAGGAAGTAAAAGCACGCACTAAAGAAATCGTTAAATACAGCCAGCTGCACACCAGTATTGTTGAAGGTTCAGGTTATGCCATTATTGCCACCGATCCAGACGGTATTATTACTCAATTTAACCCCGCAGCCGAGCGCTTATTAGGATATAAGAAAGATGAGCTCATTAATAAATCATCTCCTGCTATTTTCCATCTTGAGGAAGAAGTCACAGCAAGAGCAAAAGCGTTAACGGAAGAGCTTGGCAGAGTCATTGACCCTGGGTTTGAGGTCTTTGTCGCCAAAGCCATACAAGGTGTGGTAGATACTAATCGATGGACCTATGTTACTAAGCAAAATCGGTATGTTCAAATCGAGCTGAGCGTTACAACATTAACCGACGAGCATGCTAATGTAGACGGGTTTTTGGGTATTGCATTAGATCTCACTGAGCAACTCAAGTATGAACGAGAGCTCTCGCACGCCAAAGAGGCTGCGGAGCAAGCAGCCAAGGCCAAAGCCGTCTTTTTGGCAAACATGAGCCATGAAATACGAACCCCTATGAATGGCCTATACGGCACGTTGCAACTCTTAAAATCGGAGCCGCTCAATAGCACCGCCACCAACCTACTTGAAAAAGCGACCTACTCAGTTAAAGCACTTAACACCATCATTAACGATATTTTGGATTTCTCTAAAATTGAAGCCGGTAGAATTGAGCTTGAAGAACGGCCATTTAATATTGAGGTGTTGGTTGAACATCTGCGCTCAGACTTTTTAGTGTTGGCAAAAAATAAAGGTCTCAAACTTAAGATCTACATTGAGCTTGAGCATAAATTTTGGCTTGGAGACGAAGTCAGAGTCAGGCAAGTGTTGCTTAACCTCTTGTCTAACGCCATTAAGTTTACTGAAACTGGTAGTATTATTACCCATATAAAGCCACTTCAAAATGATTCAGGTATGCTTATCACCGTTGCCGACACCGGCATAGGGATGACAGAGGCCACAATCAAAAAACTCTTTTCACGATTTGAGCAGGCAGATAAGTCGACCACTCGAAAGTTTGGTGGTACAGGGCTTGGCCTGTCTATCACCCGCTCTTTAATTGATCTGATGGGCGGCTCAATTAGAGTAAAAAGCACAGTTGGCAAAGGTAGTCTATTCAGTATTGAGTTGCCGATGCAAAAATCAGAACACATCTCAGAGCATCCAAAGTACAATAAGCTAGAGGCTGCTGACTTAAACGGCGTATCCATATTGCTGGCTGAGGATAATCCAGTAAACCAGCTAGTAGTGCGTTCTATGATCAGTAAAGCCAATGGTAATATTACAATTGCAAATAATGGTAAAGAGGCAATAGAACAATTCGAGCTAAACAAACCCGACTTAATACTTATGGACATACAAATGCCAGAAATGGATGGTGTTGAGGCGTGTAAACGTCTAAAGAGTATGGATCCCAATATCCCAGTCATCGCACTAACTGCAAATGCTTTTCCGGAAGACAAAGCCTTATATGAGCGCGTCGGATTTGATGGCTATGTTGCCAAACCCGTAGAGCAGCTTGAGCTTATCAATACCATCGCAACCGTACTCGCACATAGCCGTGATATGCAGTAATTTGTTTTCTTTTCATCAAGTTTCCGGTCCCATTTATAACTGAAGACGTGATCTCTACATTGTTGCTTATCTTTGTATAATGCTGTTTATCGTAATTGATTTGGAACTATTTGTTACTGCCGACTACAGTTAGTAGATGCGCCAAAATGTGGTTGGGGTTTGCTTGGTTCGGTTTCTACTCTTTGTAATTTGCACATTGTATTTTTGCCAACACGTGTTAGCGAAAGACTTTTCATATTTTGAAAGTAAGCTAGACGAGGCCACCGACTATTTAACGGTTAACCCTGCACAATCATTGATTATTCTAGACAGTTTAGAGCAACAGCATGATGTGCCTGTGCCTTTATTTATTCAATGGCATTTGCTGAGCGCTCGTGCATCTGTACCTACAAATAAAATAGATAGGCTCTACACGTCAATCAACGCAGTCTTTTTATATCCAGATGATATGTATTTCAAAGCAAATCTTCCCACTATTTTGAGTGCACTTGGGATTTGGCTGCGCCGTCAGGAGTATCTTGATGATGCTGATACTAGCCTCAAATGTGCCTACAAATATGCAAAGAATGATCGCCAACGGCTTACACTGACTAACAGTATGGCGCTAGTTGCCCGCAACCAAGATGATTATCAAAAAGCGAGAACATTGTATGCTAAAGCACGCAAATTGGCTGAGGAATTAAAGCAAACTCCGGTGCTTGCGATGATTGAAAGCAACTTGGGAAGTCTTGCGCTCGATCAAGGTCGAATATTTGAAGCTGAACAGTATTTTCGTCATGCCCTGTTAGGTTATCAAGCCATTGATAAACGCTCAGGTCAAATATCAGCAGGAATTAACTTGATGTTTGTCTTTCTTATTCAAAAGCAAATCGTCAACTACGAGCGTCTACAAGGCCCTACTTCTACCCTAACTACAGCCTTCCCAAATGAATCAAAACAAGCTTGGTTACAATGGCTTGAAGCTCGATACAAACAACTTGAAGGGGACATGCCCAACCAAAGCACTAAACAAGCATTACAACTGGCATATACCCAGTTAGAAAGTGATAAAGTGAAATTGCTAGTACATAGATATTTAGCAAAGGAGTTAGGTGTCAAAGTCACCGCCCCTCTCCCCATCACAGCCAAGTCTTTTTCCAGTCCTTGGTTTGAGAAAGTGAAGCTGTGTAGTTGGTGAGCGAATACACTCGTTACTAAACGCAAAAAAGCCGCTCAATGCGCGGCTTTTTCATTTCAAATTGAATTTGCTTATTCAGCAGCCTTAGACACCATCACCATTGCAGGGCGTAATAGACGGCCGTTTAAGGTATACCCTTTTTGCATTACAGCAAGCACAGTATTTGGTGATACATCATTGCTTGGCTGAATTGACATTGCTTGATGCAACTCAGGGTTAAATGCTTCACCCTGTGGGTTTACTGCTTCAACACCAAATTTAGCTAGGGCATCAGTAAATGTCTTGATAGTCATATCGATACCTTCAAGCACAGGCTTTAGCGTCTCGTTTTCTTTGTCAGAAAACTCAATCGCACGCTCTAGGTTATCGATTACAGGTAGCAATTCGTTTGAGAACTTTTCTAGCGCAAATTTGTGTGCTTTTTCAACATCCTGCGCTGCACGGCGACGAACATTTTCAAGCTCAGCAGCAGCGCGAACAACGCTATCTTTTTGTGAGTCGATAGTTTGCTTAGCGGTTTCTAGCTCAGCGTACAGACCTGCGATTTCTTCTTCTGGGCTTAACTCACCCGCACTTTCTGCCTGCTCTTCCTGAGTTTGTTGTTCTGCTTGTCCTTCTACAACTTCCGCTTCGGCTTGTGTTTGTTCTTGTTCAAGCTCTTGCTCTGGGGCTTTTGTCTGCTCAGACATGTGGTGATTCTCCGATTCTTTACAACTGCGGTAATTATGGGGATTGAAATGAGAGTTTCAACCCTTTATTACGGCAATTTTTTGAATTCTGACAAGATGGCTTCGATCTTAGAGTCCGCTGGACAAATCACGCAAAAGCGACTTTGGTATTCCCCTTTGGAGAAATACGGCACACTGAGCACCACTACGCGATGTAAACCGAGCATGCTTAGCTCTTCACCAAGTAATACGGATACGCCGTCTTTAAACGCCAGACGGTCTTCGACTTGGTCCAAAAACCCGACGCCAAGATTGATCTCTCTATCCAGCTCTAAGCGGTTATATAAGTAACGCTCGCCGACAACAATTGCGTTATCTGAGCCTAATTGCTGGCTTAACTGCTTAGTCCACTGGGCCAAAATATGGTGACAACTCGGCGGTGCACTATGTGCCATAGCGCGCATTCGGTGCAAACCTTCAACTAAAGTTTGTTGACTGAATACGGTATTCATCCAAGCCGCGAACTGGTAACGCAACGCGTCGGAGTCATCAACGGGTTTATCAATACAAATATTGTGTGATTGCCCTGCTCTGTCTAACAGCAGGACCAGCCAGTTTTTACGGTCAAAGTCGAGTACTTCCACCCGGAACATTTGTTTGCTGCTAACTTGTGGTAACCCCACGCAGCAACAGACCTGAAAGTTTTGGCTCAATAAATGTGCAAAAGAGACTATTGCTGATTGATCAGGTTGCCAATGAACGGCAACATCAGCCAGAGGAAAAAACTCCTGTAGCCAGAATTTTACACCTTGGTCGGTGGGCACGCGGCCAGCTGAGGTGTGCGGAGAATACAATAAGCCTTGATTTTCAAGCCTTGCCATTGCATTGCGTACGGTTGCAGAGCAAATAGCAAGGCCGTCTTGCTTTGCTATTTTGCTGGATGCAACAGGCTGCCCTTCACCATTACAATAATGGCGCATGACCGCACACAGAATTTGTTCATCTCTGGGATTTAGTTTCATAATTATTTTAATATGGGTGTCAATTGCCAGTTTCAAGCACTACGCTTTTAATATAATCTTGCAACAAAGATACCAAGGACAAATGACTGAATGACGACCACGTTTAACACCATCGGCTTAATTGGCAAACCCAACCACGAAGGCGCGGGGACGACCTTACAACGACTCTACACATTTTTGCAAGCATTAGGATATGAAGTACTTGTAGAAGATCGCGTTGCGGAGCAAATAAAGTCATTAGACGAAGATGCTGTTGTCGAGTTAGTTGAACTAGGTAAACGTTGCGACCTTGCTATTGTTGTTGGTGGTGACGGTAACATGCTTGGTGCAGCAAGAGTACTAGCTCGTTTTGATGTCGCCGTGATTGGAGTTAACCGCGGTAACTTAGGTTTTTTGACAGATTTGAACCCCGAAGGCTTTGAAGCGCAGCTCGAAGCAGTGTTGAGCGGTCAATTTATTGAAGAATCGAGATTTCTACTGGAAGTGGCTGTATACCGACATCACCAACTTAAGAGCGCAAATTTAGCAATGAACGAAGCGGTATTACACGCTGATAAAGTTGCGCATATGATTGAATTTGAGGCTTTTATCGATGACGACTTTGTATTTTCTCAGCGCTCAGACGGTTTAATTGTCTCGACACCAACGGGGTCAACCGCTTACTCGCTTTCGGGTGGCGGGCCTATTTTAACCCCCGAACTCGACGCTATTTCACTAGTGCCTATGTTTCCACATACTTTATCTAGCAGACCTTTAGTGGTGGATGCAGAAAAAGAAGTCAAACTTAAGTTAAGTCTAGAGAACACCGACAGCTTACAAGTAAGTTGTGATAGTCATGTTGTACTGGCAGTGCTACCGGGTGACGAAGTTATCATCAAAAAAGCGCAGAAAAGGCTAAGGTTGATCCACCCTAAATGTTACTCCTACTACAATGTTCTTAGACAGAAATTAAATTGGGGCAGTAGGCTTTACTAAGCACGCAAAGTTACGCAAAATAACCTTGGTTAAATTTTCTAATTTAGGTAAATAACAATAAAATGGCTTACGTTGTATTTTTCACATTGGCGCTGCTTATCACTATACTTTCAGTGTATTTAGTGATTGAAAATAATAGAAGAAAAGCCCGTGAAGCGGAAAAAAAAGCCTTTAATGATCGTTTGAAAGTAATTAGTAGCAACTTTAAGCTTAAAGTTGCTGAATTCGTCGAAGCGAAGATTTTAAGGCCAAAATACGCACCGCAGATCAATGCAATCGTTGGCAACTTTTTTGTCGTTCAAGCGCACTCGGAAGTGAACTTAGCGCAACTGGAAAAAGTGTCTGAGTTATTTATCTATTCAGTGACAAGCGAGCTCAATAAGTGTCGCTCAAATGGCAATATCGATTTGCTTGCTGAGCAACTACAATATTTTGTCGCTGAATTACCTACGGCGGGCATTGCTTATAACCGTGATTTCTATCACGAGATGCTTCCAGCCCTCATTGCACGTATTCAAACACCTGATATGCCAGCAATGAAACAAGATGAAGATGTGCTGGATTCGCAAGAGCTTGATGATTCAGAAACACCCAATCAACAAATGCAAACAGCCTTGGTAAAAGAGCATGCAGCCGGTTAGTCTTGTTATTATTTTTAGCAAAATCTTTTGATTTGAGTTGCTAAACAACAAAATACTGTATAAATTAACAGTAATTCTCTGTTAGGGTGTACAGTATGCTTTTAGCTTTAAATATTCAAAATTTTGCTATTGTTAGTGCGCTAAATATTGACTGGCATTGTGGTATGACCGCAATTACAGGTGAAACAGGCGCTGGTAAGTCCATTGCAATTGATGCGCTTTCTTTATGTCTCGGTGAGCGTGCTGATCCTTCTGCTATTCGTCCTGGTACCGACAAGGCGGATATCTCTGCTCAGTTTGATGTTTCAAACCTCCCTGCAGCCAAACGCTTTTTAACGGAGCATATGTTAGATAACGAAGAAAATGAATGTATTCTTCGACGTGTTATTAGCAAAAGTGGGCGTAGTAAAAGCTACATCAATGGCGCTCCTGTTACTGCTGGCCAGCAAAAAGAGTTAGGCCAGCATCTTATTGCGATCCATGGACAACACGCCCATCAGCTACTGCTAAAGCCAGAATATCAACTGCACTTGCTAGATGCCTATGCTAACCACACGACTTTGTTACAAGCAGTTAAGGGTCAATATAATCACTACCATAAACTGCAAAAAGAATATGCCGAACTACAAAAGTCACAACAGGCACAAGCCGCAAAAAAACAGCTTCTTGAGTACCAGGTTGCAGAGCTTGATGAATTTGCCCTACAAGAAGGCGAATATGAAGATATTGAGACCGAACATTCGCGCCTAAGCCATAGCCAAACCATTTTAGAACAATGCCACCGTGAGCTCTCTCGCCTTTATGAAAATGACGAGCAGACTGTGCTATCGCAACTACAACAAAGTGCACAAGTGTTCTCTGAACTCACCAGTTTTGACAAAACCCTTGAGAATATTGCGCAAGTGCTTGAAGAGGCAGCAGTACAAGTGGAAGAAGCCAGTAGAGAGATCCGCAGCTATTCTGATTCAGTCGAACAAGATCCAATGCGATTACAAGAGCTAGAAGATAGACTCTCCCAAGCTCTGGATTTAGCTAGAAAACATCAAGTTCAGCCTGAATTGTTATATCAACACCATCAAGCTCTGCAACATGAGCTTGAGTCTATTAGCTCAGATTCTGCCAGACTGGATGCGTTAGAGGAAGAAATTGCCGAAGCCATCAACGCCTATAACCAAGCTGCACTAGGGTTAAGTCAAAGCCGCCAGCAAGCCAGTGCATCTCTTAATGAACGTATTTCTGCAAGTATGAAAGAGCTTGCGATGGGTGATGGCCAATTTGAAATCCAGTTAACGCCTAATCTTGGCGCTAAACCGAGCCCGCTTGGGTATGATCACATTGAGTTTTACGTCTCAACTAACCCAGGCCAACCTTTGCAACCTATGGGCAAAGTTGCCTCAGGTGGTGAGTTATCTCGGATAAGCTTAGCCATTCAAGTGATTATCGCAACACGCGTGACGACACCCACTTTGATTTTCGATGAAGTTGATGTTGGGATCTCAGGTCCAACAGCTGCAACCGTAGGTAAATTGTTGCGCCAGCTTGGCCAGTCAACACAAGTTATTTGTGTTACCCATTTACCGCAAGTGGCATGCAGTGGTCACAACCAGTTTTTTGTCGCAAAACGAGTAGAACATGGCGAAACCTTTACCAAAATGACCCCAATGGCAGAAAGCCAACGCATTGACGAAATAGCAAGGTTAATTGGTGGAGATAAAATAAGTGACACAACAAGAGCAAGTGCCGAGGAGTTATTACAAGTACAAAGTGCTTAACTGTTATCAGGCTGATTATACCTGTTGATTAACGCGCAGCGTTATACCGAATTGCTGCGTGGATCAATGTACAAAAATGGGCTTCATTGATGGTGTCCTGCTGTTTTATATCAATCGCCCGTCGAGTGTTACCGGCAAATCCAGTATTGAATAACTGATGCTCATCTTCAAATTTTGCACCGTATGCAAAGGTAAGTTTGACCTTATCTTTGTATACTTCGCCGGTGCAGATCATGCCAGCTTTTGACCAGACGGGCACACCTGTTGGGTTGCTTGGCTTACGCCATTTGATATCTTCCTCTATATCTTTATCAACACTTAGGATCAGACTTCTGATCTGCTGCAATACCGCCGCACGCCAATCGTTTACACTCGCTATCTTTGCAGTGACCGCATCAGCACCTGAGTTTATTGTTTCGCTCATGATCTTTCCTTAATACTATTGATAAATGCATGTAGAGTGAAATTAATACCAGTTGTATTAATTAAATGATCTATCTTGAAGCG
>NZ_PNDS01000147.1 GCF_005886535.1 Pseudoalteromonas sp. S2755 | reverse complement strand
TTCCAATAGCCAGCTATTGGTACGTAAATTCGCCTTGTTATCCTCAAAACTCTCTGGCTAGGTAAGAAGATAGTTTAAGGTGATTAAAAAACAGTTAGTTAGTTCATTCCTTATCCAAACCTCAGGCTAGTTAAATAACTGAAAGCTCAACCGCAATATTGCCACGAGTAGCATTTGAATATGGGCAAACTTCGTGAGCTTTTTCGACAAGTGACTGCGCCGTGTCTTTGTCTAAGTCGCCAACCGACACTGCCAATTTCACCGCTATCCCGAAGCCACCTTCAATTGGCCCAATAGACACTTCAGAGTTAATATGTGTGTCTTCTGGCAACTTCACCTTTGCTTTGCCTGCCACCAATTTTAATGCGCCAATAAAACACGCCGCATAACCTGCTGCAAACAATTGCTCTGGATTAGTCCCTTGCCCATCATCACCACCTAAACCTTTTGGTGTCGAAAGCGCAACATCAAGACGACCATCGTCAGATTTTGCCACACCTTCTCGACCACCTGTGGCAGTTGCTTTCGCCGTATATGCAATACTTTGTAGTTCTTTCATTTCGTTCTCCTAAGTTGATGCTTGTAGAGTATTCACCTACACCCTAACGTAGCGAGGCTTTACTCTAGATGAAGTAAAATCAATTCAACATTTATTTTGCACACAAAATAATAGAGTCAATTTTTTAGAATTGCAAATACTTTGTGTGCAAATTAAAATATAGCTTAGCTACTTAGTAGGAATATGTGATGAACTACCCACAACTAAAACTAGACGCCCAAATTTGCCACCGCCTCTACATGGCTTCCAATGGTATTGCCCGTGCTTATCGAGCATCTTTACAAAAACTCGACCTAACCTACCCTCAATACGTGGTCATGATGGCACTTTGGGAGAAAGATGAAATCAGCATTGCAGAATTACTAGAGAAAACCGCCATCGATGGCGGTGCTATGACCCAAATCTTAAAGAAAATGACTGACAAAGCTCTCCTTTGTATCGTTAAAGACGAAAAAGATAAGCGTAAGCGAGTGGTAAAACTACAGAGTAAGGGTCATGATCTGCAACATCAAGCTGCCACTATTCCCGAGCAGATCCGCTGTAAGTTTCCAAGTATCGACGAGCAAAAAGCACATGTACTTATTGGGTTACTAGATTCGATCAATGGTGATTTGGCTTAAAGTAGAAATCAATATAGGATCATTGTAGCGCGTGTTCTAAATGTGCCAAAAACGCTGATATTTTTTTGGCCAGATGTTTACGACCAGCATAAAACGCATAAAGCACAAGGTCTTCTGGTTGCTGCTCTAGCTTAAGTGGTACTAACTCGCCTGACTTGATTTCTGCTTTACAGGAGTTCAGCGGTAAGATCGCAAATCCAACTCCAGATAGCGCGGCAGACTTCGCCATAAACCCACTGTTTACCCTGAAGTTCGATTTAACATTCACTGTCGTCAATCTTCCTTCCTTAGTGGTAAATATCCAAGGTGTACCGTTTACGGCGGTAAGGGTTGAAATACAAGGAAGAGATTGTAAATCTGCTAATCTATACGGAGAAGTATGCTTTTCTAGCAAGCTGGGAGATGCCACCACGACACTTGGTAATCGAGCCAGCTCTTTAACCACCCAATTGCTATCCTCAAGCTTGCCACGATGAAAGTAGAGCACGACATCAAAGCCATCTAAGAGGTTTTCTCTTGGACTCAGACTGGTATCACAACTTATTGCAATTAGTGGATGTGCAGCGCAAAAGGTTACTACTGCTTGGCCAAGTATGGGGATGTCTGGCATTAAGATACGCAAATGACCCATTGGCATAGAGGCATGTTTATTGACCTCTTGCAACGCATCCGATAGCGAATCGATTAACGGCTTGGTACTCACATAAAGCTGTTCACCCGCCTCTGTCACTGAGATCCGCCTTGTCGTTCGTTCCAACAATCTTGCATCAAGCTTCTCTTCAAGCAGTGCGATGTGACGACTTACGTTGGAGGTCGGGATATCCAAAAACTCCGCCGCTTGTTTGAAACTTAAGCATTCATAAACACAGTGGAAACTGTTAAGCCACCGAGGGTCAATCTGATCAATCATTTCGTTAGCCCAGAATATGGGTTTATCAATTCAATAACTGACACTTTATTACCTAATTAAGGCTAATACAATCAAGACTTCTTTGTTTATATCAATTAAGGATGTCTATGTTTTCAGCTTCAATAACCACCTTAGCAAGCCCAAAAGCTAAATTTGGGTTATGTTTTGTCATCCACTTTTTAATCGCATTAGATGCATTAATCATCGTGCCCTTTAGTGCAGAAATGGCGCTAAGTTCAGGTACCAACCCATCAAATTCAGGGCTACTCGTTTCAGCTTATGCAATTGCCGCTGCTTTCACTTGTTTATGGGTGCGTGGTACCGGCAACCTTTCAAAGGAGAAATACAAGGTCTTTATTTTTCTGTCAGCAACCACATTGTTAACCTTGCTTACTTCAGCACTCGAGAGTTTTTATATCTTGCTTTTCGTACGTGCATTGACTGGCATTTGTGGTGGCGCACTGGTAGTACTCAATCTCAACTTGGTGATCCAGATAAGCCATGAAAACGACAAGAAAAAAGACACCGCGATACTGCTGAGTGCTTTTCCACTCGCCTTAGCTATTGGGATCCCTGTTCTATTATTTATCACAGCAAATCAAGGCTGGCAGTTGGGGTTCATGATACTCGGAAGCAGCTTAGCCATTACAGCGCTATTATTTACACTTGTATTCCTCTCAAACACAGAGCAAGCTTCGCAAAGCAGCGCTAGCAACCCAATGCCAAGCAACACATTTAACCCGACCAAAACCCTTAAATACGCTCTGTTCATCGCATTTTTTGTGGTGCTAAGTACATTTGCAATTTCAACTCAATTTCCGGTGATGCTAATTACCAACTTAAGCATCTCAACCTCGATGCTAAGCGCATGCTATTTGTTAAGTGGTGTGTGTTCGTTTATTACAGTTCAGCTATACGCTCGACGTAAGCTAAACAATCACACAACCTCATACTTAATTTACTTTCTTAGTGGCTTGATGATATTGGCGACCCTGTTTGGCTTTACGATAAGTTCAGTTGTTTTTGCAGCCGGACTTTTTACCCTGTTTGTGATTGCAAGCGCTACCCGCTCTATGATCTTAGTGACAGAACTTATAACCTCACTTCACGCAGAAGAGCGCAGTAGCTTTATTAGTCTGCAAAATGCCATACAGCATTTTGCAATAGCCTCTGGCGGCACCGTTGCAAGTTCGCTAGTCATGCCTCACGAAAACCACACACTTAATTTTAATGTCTTGATTGTTGTCTCAACCTTACTAATAGTTGTAACGGTTGTTATGTGGAGAAACTTTCAAAGAAAGCGCTTTTAATCGCGATTGAGTGATTGAGTGATTGAGTGATTGATCAATAGATAATTGGGCAGCTTGATAAAGCAATAAGCGATGTCGCTTTCCCAATTACCGCTCTGATCCGTTTTAATAAGGCAATCCACTATGGTTATGCCTTACTCTAAGCGCGCCTCTATGCGATAATGCCTGTCTATCGTTAATCATATGTATCCGCATCGCGGCAAACAGCTTAGTTATCACGGTATACACACTGGTGTGAACTGATATACACATTAACTTACACAGTAGTCATACCATCACGGCAAATATGGTTAACCAAAACAAACAAAAACAGTAGAATAACTTTTTGATTTTATGACAAATACAAACCAATCAGATACACCAAATAATGCCCAGAACATCCCAACTATCTATTGGCACGACTACGAGAGTTGGGGCGCGACGCCGCAAAAAGACAGGCCAAGCCAATTTGCTGGGATCAGAACGGATCTGGACCTCAATATTATTGGTGAGCCACTGATTGAGTATTGTCAACCAGCGCCTGACTATCTCCCGCACCCTCAAGCCTGTTTGGTCACTGGGATCACACCACAGTTAGCACTAAAAAAAGGCCTGACCGAGGCCGAGTTTATGGCAAAGATCCACGCGGAATTTGCCAAACCACAAACCTGCGTTGCTGGATATAACAGTATTCGATTTGATGATGAGCTAACCCGTTATAGCCTTTATCGTAACTTTTATGACCCCTATGAGCGTGAATGGCAAAATGGCAATAGCCGTTGGGACATCATAGATCTGGTAAGAGCCTGCTATGCGCTTCGCCCCGAAGGCATTGAATGGCCAATCCGTGAAGATGGCAACCCGAGTTTTAAACTCGAACACTTAACTGTCGCCAATGGCATTGAGCACGGCGCCGCGCACGATGCATTGAGTGACGTTACCGCAACGATTGCGCTGGCTAAACTGATTAAAACCAAACAGCCAAAACTGTATGAGTTTTATTTTAATCACAGACATAAAAAAGCGGTGTCGAGCCTAATCGACGTTTTCAATATGCAGCCTTTAGTACACGTTTCTTCTATGTTTCCGGCACAACAAGGTTGCACCACTTGGATTGCCCCGATGAGCTTTCACCCAATCAATAGTAATGCTGTGATCTGCTTTGATTTAACACAGTCACCGGAGGTATTGAATGACCTTGACGTTGAGTCGCTCAAACAACGGCTTTATACAAAACGCAGTGAATTAGGTGAAGATGAACTACCGGTTGGATTAAAACTAGTACATATCAATAAATGCCCGTTGGTAGCACCAGCTAAGACCCTCTTGCCCGAAAACGCAGCAAGGCTTGGAATAGACCGCGAGCAATGCCTAGAAAACTTAAAGTATCTTAAAGCACGTCCAGAGCTAAGGGATAAGGTTGCAGAAGTCTTTAGCGATGAAAAGGGATTCGAGAAACCAAGTAATCCGGATTATCAACTCTACGATGGTTTCACTAGCAAAGCCGATAAAGCCAAATTTGCAATCATTCGCAATGCATCGCCCGAAGAGTTGGCAACCATTGAACTGGATTTTGAAGACAGTAAATTTAACACGTTGCTGTTTCGTTATCGGGCAAGAAATTGGCCGCAGTCGCTCTCACCTACAGAGCTTGATAAATGGCGTAAATATTGCCAAAACAAGTTGATGCATAATGAAGATAACCCTTCAATTTCAGCCGAAGATTTTATGCTGGAGCTTGAAAATTTAGTCGCAGAAAATGAAGGTAATGAGCGCAATATGCAGATCTTAAAAGCACTTTATCATTACGCTCAAAGCTTGTAATTAGCGGGTTTTCGGTCTTAGAGTGTCGGCCCATTGGAGATCGCCTAAAGATGTCGGCCTAAAGGCCGACCTACGGTTTTAGGTGTTACCCATTTCCCAGTACTTTGGCAGGATCCGTTTTAGTTGCTTGCCAAGCGGGATATAAGCTTGCGACGACTGCCATAACAAAAGTCGTGACTAAACTGATATAAATGTCTGTCCAAATAATTTTGCTCGGTAAGTATTCAATAAAGTAGACGCCTTCAAGCGGATTGCTATCACTCATATTGATCCAGGCTTTAAAAATATCGGGAATATTAATAGCAATAAAAATGCCGATCCCAGTGCCTAACAATGCACCAATCCCTGCATACGTCACACCTTGTAACGCAAAAGTCGAAAAAATCGTACTGTCCTGTGCGCCCATGGTTTTCAAAATAGCGATATCCGCCCGCTTTTCTTTTACTTCCATCACCATAGAAGAGACGATATTAAAGCTCGCTACTGCGATGATCAGAAATACCACGAGATAGACGATAGTGCGCACCATCTGAATATCTTGATACAGTCCGCCTTGCGTTCGAAACCAAGATGATACGTACACTAAATCAGGTAATGCCCTACCCGCTGATGTCGCAATTAATTGTGCCTGAAACACATCACTCACCTTGGCACGCAAGTCCGTTACTTGATCTTCTCTAAAATCCATCGCTTCTTGCAGTGCATTAAGTGGCACTAAGGCTAATGTTTGGTCAAGTGGCCCGCCCATATCGATAAGCCCCACCACCGTCGCCGTTAATCGCTTTGGCGCAGCGAGTGGATTATCCGAATGTTTGTTAGCAACCAAGAGTTGGATATTATCGCCAGCCACGACACCAAGCTTGTCAGCTATTCCTTTGCCGATGATCACTTCACCCGGTTTTAGTGCCTTTAATTCTGCGCCTTTTATAAAATCACCTATGCTCGACACCGTATGATGCCTATTTGGTGCAATCCCTTTTAACTGCGCCGCTTTTAAGGTGCCTTTGTATTGCAGCATGGCTGTTAAGTTAATTTCGGCCGTCGCACTTACAACGCCACGCTGACTCTCCAAGCGCTCTACTTTTTGCTGCCACGCTTGAATAGGGTCGTAAGGTGCTTGATAACTCACTTGCGGCACCACCGACAACAGCCGCTGCTCTAATTGTTCTTCAAAGCCATTAATCACAGAAAGTGCGACTATCAATACTGCCATACCCAGCATTACACCAAGCGTAGAAGCACGGGTTAAAAAACCAATAAAACCAAGCTGACGTTTAGACTCTCTAAAGCGTTTGCTTAAAAAATAACTAAGCATGCGGATACACACCTACTTTGCCATCGTCCAGCTGCACTGCTCGCCCAAGCTTATCTGCCAACTCTAAGTCGTGTGTTACAACTACAAAGCTGGTTTTTAGCTGTTGATTAAGTTCAGCCAGCAAGTCATAAATTCGCAGTGCATTATGCTTATCAAGATTGCCGGTTGGTTCATCAGCTAGCACCAAATCAGGTTCTGTTACTAACGCTCTTGCTATCGCAACACGCTGTCTCTCTCCCCCAGAAAGCTCTGAAGGCTTATGTTCAGCACGGTGACTCAAGCCCACTTTATCGAGCATGTGTAATGCCTTTTCGCGGGCTTGCTTTGCTTTATTACCGGCAATTAATAATGGCATCGCCACGTTTTCAACCGCACTAAACTCCATCAACAAATGATGAAACTGATAGATAAAGCCCAAATGCTTATTTCTAAATTCCGCCTGCTTTTTACGCGACAGCTTGCCAACTTCCACACCTTTGATTTTTACACTGCCGGTGGATGCTTTATCCAAGGTACCTAGAATATGCAGTAAAGTACTTTTACCTGAGCCTGAGCTACCCACAATCGCAAGCATCTCCCCTTGGGTTACAGATAAATCAACGCCTTTTAATACCGTTACCTCGGCTTTACCATCTTGGTAGCTTTTGACCAAATCTTGGCAGTCAATGACTAAATCACTCATATCTTAATACCTCTGCAGGCAGCACACTCGACGCGCGTTTAGCTGGATACAAGGTTGCTAAAAAGCTTAACAATATGCTGCCCACTGCCATAATCGTTAAATCTGTTAGTTCAATTTTCACCGGAAGTTCAGCGCCACCAAGCAACTGAAGGCCTGCGAGGTGTAGCACCTCATTAATATTGTTCGAAAGTAATAATCCACCAGCAACACCAATGAGTGTGCCAAAAACGCCGTTATACATCCCTTGCGCCATAAACACTTTTGCTATCATTTGGGGTGTAAAGCCAAGCGTTTGCAAAATAGCTACTTCCCCTTGCTTCTCACTCACCATCATAGATAGCGCTGAAATGATATTAAATACAGCTACTATCACAATAAGACCAAGTAGTAGCGACATAATGCGCTTTTCCATTGCAACGGCTGCAAACAATGTGCCTTGCTGAGTTTGCCAATCCTGTGTCTCTAGCCCCTGCAACAAGCTGTCCGCTTGCTGATAAAAATCTGGTAGGCTAAAAGCATCATATAAATGAATGTTAAGGTCGTATTGCTCTGGTTTCTTGCGCATTAACCGCTGCAAGCTTTTCCCATCGGCAAATGCCAAATAAGTGTCAGCTTCGCTTTGGCCATCATATATCGCAGCTACGGTGAATAAGCGCTGCGTCGGCGTACGGCCAAGCGGTGTGTAGGTGGTGAATTCAGGCATGATCACGCGAAGTTGTTGACCAACGCTTACGCCAAGTTTATTGGCTAAATAGCGACTCAGCGCCACTTGGTATTTTTGCTCATACAATCGAGTTAAGCTACCTGCGCGTATGGCTTCATCTAACGCTGTTTCATACCCTTGAAATAGTCCTTGAAGTTGCACACCCACCAAATCTTGATTGGTTTGTAGAATTACGTCACTTGCAACATATGGCGAAACTTGCTTAACCAAAGGATGATTTTCAATGGCTTGTAATTTATTTTGATCAAGTTGCTCATTTTCCTTAATTTGCACATGCGGGATCAAATCAAGCATGGCGGCTTTTAAGGTTTGCTCAAAGCCATTCATCACTGAGCTGACGGTGATCAAACTCATTAAGCCAAGGGCGATACCCGCAATTGAGAAAAATGAGATAAACGATATAAATGCATTGCCTTTAGCAGCACGGCTATATCTTAACCCAACAAAGAGGCTAACTGGTTGAAACATAATCTATCTCGTAAAAAACTGCTGCACGGATACTAACATACTCAAAACCAGATTGATGGCAGGATTGCTATAAAAAGTGTGACAAACTATAAATTTGTTGACGTTTAGGTGCGTATTGCTGATCCCGTCAGAACTTTACTGTTCGCCATACTTAGCGATTACCTTTTGCGGATCTGATATGGCACGTTTCTACGTTTGACTATTGTTGATTTCACCACCGATGTGTGGGTATCGCCCAGCGTGGAGACCTTATCCAAAATTTCGTCTAGCTTAGGCATACTCTCAAAACACAGCCTCACGTAAAAACAATCCTCTCCCGTCACTTTGTCACATTCAATCACTTCAGGAATGCTTTGGATCATCGCTTCGAGTTGTTTTAGTTTACCGGGATGCTGACGAATACGCACAATCGCTGTAAGGGGGTAATCAAAGCTTTCTGGGTCTAATTCAATACTGTATTTACTAATTACCCCATACTCTTCCATACGTTTCATGCGCTCATTCACACTCGGTGAAGACATATTCACAGCACGAGCCATTTCAGCAACAGGCACTCGGCTGTTGTTTTCTAACAGCGCTATAAGCTTGCTATCTATCGCATCAAGCGACCATTTTTCATTATTAATTAATTTTCGCATTTTTGCCTTTCATTTTTAGGAAATTAGAAAGATTAGCCTCTTATTGCCTATTAGTAATACGGCAAACCCTAATTAATATGCAAGTATAGAATTGAAAATGACAAGGTGTGAACAATGTTTGGCTCAGATAAAGAGAAAGGTTCAATAGAGATGATAATTGCTATGGTGCTATCTGGCACTATAGGATACTTTGTCGTCAGTGCACAACAATCCCATTGGAACGTGGTATTTTTACGTTGTGTTATTGGCGCGTTGTGCCTTCTTGGATACGTGCTCGCAACAAAGCAACTAACAAAAGAGGTATTTAAAGGTCCGGTTTTTATGACCATCTTGCTCGGCGGTATTGCGCTGGTCGGAAACTGGGTGCTGTTATTCGCCTCGTTTGACTATATTCCTTTTTCAATTTCAATCATTGCATACCATCTACAACCTTTGATGTTGGTATTATTAAGCGCGGTGCTTTATCGTCAGTACCCAAGTAAAGCAATCCTTTTATGGTTGGCCATCGCCGTGGTGGGGTTATGGTTAGTTGTTGGGATCCCGTATCAAGAAATAGTCGCGGTGATTTTTGCACAAGAGAGTAACCAAGCCGTTTTTGGTCTGCTACTGGCACTTGGAGCTGCATTTCTATATACCATTACAACGCTGATGACGAAAAAGGTAAGCCAAGTGCCATCCGGTGTGGTTGCTGTGATCCAAATCTTTTTTGGCGGTTTATTTTTGTTGCCTTGGGTCGACTTTGCACACTTCCCAGAGACTTCATCGAGCTGGGGCAATATCTTATTCTTAGGCGTCGTCAACACAGGGTTTATGTATGTGATCATGTATGATGCGTTTCAACGCTTAAGCACCACATTAATTGCTATTCTTTCTTTTATCTATCCGGTCGTGGCGCTGTTTGTAGATTTTATTGCATTCGAGCACACGATTTCGATGCTACAAACGCTTGGGATTGTTTTAATCTTAACGGCCGTCAGCGCTGTAAAGTTCGATTGGAAGTTAGGCAAGTTATTTAGCACACCGAAGCAAAAAGTCAGTTAATTTAGCCAATTTGAACTTCAAGGAAACACCAGTGATAAAAGCAGAGTAAAGTGCAAGTACTTTGCTCTGCTGCTGTTGACTAGCTTACTGCTCTAGGTAACAAATAACCGCTGCTTGCTTAGGGTTGCTTTGTGTATCTTCAATCAGATAGCTCGCTTTTTTACTGTTTTGGCATAAACACATGTCGTAATGACTGATCATGTAAGCATTACCAACAGCATCCTCATCCGTTTTTTGGATGCTACAGGTAGGCTCTCTCCAAATTGGATCCCAGCCGCTTTGGCCAATAGCCACAATTTTAATGTTTTGTTGAGTAACAAGTGCTTTCGTCGCCTCTTCTACTTCTTGGGCAGATACAGACAGTGCAGTGGATGCAACAAGTGCGGTGATTAGCTTTTTCATTTTTCATCCTTAATTTAAGTCGGTGCCATAGATAAAAAACAACATAATGCTGTAACAGCAATCAAAATATTGAATAAAAACTCTATAGCGCTCGCTATTTTATTCATTAAATATGACAATTCAAGAATAAAATCATTAAATTTATAAAAACAAGCTCAACATTAAATGTTCATCGAAAAAATCTCACGCACCTACGTAAGAACACACCTTTTAGCTCTCTAACCATTTAGAATAAATAAGAATAAAAAACACAAGTGGAGACACAAAAAGAAATAAGGGAAATTAATTTAATTTATTTGAATAACGCAATTTACACAACAAAACCGTACAACTTTAAGATAAACTATTTAATTAAAATAAACAGCGAACCCTTCTTAATTTCGAATAACACAAAAAACAAATTTAGTAATAAAAAATCAACCATGATTACTAAGAAAAAATGCTCTAAGGACATTTCGATTAACGATATATAGAGCATTTGCACCAAAATTAATTCAAAAAATCTCAAATATAGAAACCAGATAAACAGTGTTATAAATAACAAAAATCATTACTCAACAAAAAACAACAATGAAATTATTTAGGTTAATCTAGTCAAAATAAAATCATTAGCATCTAAATACTTTCAATGTTTGAATACGCAACTTGTGAACGCAGTGTAATTAAAATGTGTACAGAATCGCTTTTAATTGCCTATTTATCATACTTCTGCATTAAGGTTTTTTGAGATGAATGACTTTTCTTCAAACACTTGTTATGAACTTGTCTCTGAAGCGCTAGAGGATATCGGGCCTCTACATGAGGAGTTTCAAGGTATTGAAGAGGATGAACATGCCAGCCACCGCGTTGTTGACATTGCACGGCAGTTAGTCGCATTTAAGTCGATCACACCAGATGATGCTGGTTGTCAACTCTGGTTAGCACAAGAGTTACGGACTTTGGGCTTTTCAATCAAACACTTGCCTGTGCGTGATGTAAGTAACTTAGTCGCAAGCATAGGTAACAACAGCGATGCTAAGTTTGCTTTTCTTGGTCATACCGATGTTGTACCAGCCGGTAATACACAAGATTGGCAGTTTAACCCTTTTAAGCTGACAGAACACAATGGCTGTCTTTTCGCCAGAGGTATTGTTGATATGAAAGGTGCTATTGCCGCCTTTTTCTGTGCAATTGAGGCTTTAGTGACAGACTTTGGAGTACCGGAAAAAGAGCTATGGTTGCTACTCACTAGCGACGAGGAAGGCGAAGCGGAACACGGAACCAAGCGGATCACTCAGTTTTTAAAACAGCAGCGTATCACGTTTGATTTTACCCTGGTCGGAGAGCCAAGCTCAGAAGCACAAGTAGCAGATACACTGAAAGTCGGTCGTCGTGGTGCTTTGTCTTTTACCATCAATTTACATGGTAAAAGTGGACATGTGGCTTACCCTCAAAAAGCGAACAATGCCATCCACCTAGCGCAAAATATTATGCAAGCACTATTGTCAATAGACTGGCCTAAGCATTGCGATAACTTTGACTCGACCACACTACAATTCACTCATGTAAATTCTGGCGATTTTGTTGACAACATCATTCCAAGCCAATGTCAGCTAAATTTTAATATCCGTTATACACCCGCATACAACGAATATGAATTGGTTCAGCTGGTCAGAGAAACCATCGAAAAACATACGCTCAATTATGCATTAACGACCAATAACTCCTGTAAACCCTATTACTGCGTAAATAATGATGAGACCCCTTCTCCATCCCTCGCTACCGTCTGCGATGAAATCAACAGCCAATGTCATTTCACACCAAAACTATCGACCGCTGGGGGAACGTCGGATGGCCGCTTTATTGCTGAAATATCAACCTCAGTATTAGAACTTGGATTGGTGAACAAAACCATTCATCAAGTAGATGAACACACAACAACAACCGACTTAATCCAGCTTCAACAGCTTTACTACGGCATCTATAAACGCCTGCTCTACCCTACGCTTCATGTTCACTCAACCACTCAAGATGAACTGCTGCAACTTCGCTAATTAACAGAAAATAGATAACTTCAAGGAATGCATTATGGCAATCGAAAATGAACGCTCTGTTCGCCCCGCAAAAGACACATTACCGATAGCAATTATTGGTATGGGTTGTCGTTTCCCAGGTCACGCGAATAGTCCTGAATTGTTTTGGGAAAATATTAAACATGGTGTCGATTGCATCATAGAAACCCCAGAATCGAGATGGAATATCGATACTCATTATTCGTCTGTAAAGGCGAATAAAGGCAAATTGAGCTCAAAATGGGGTGGCTATATCGATGGTATCGATAAGTTTGATCCTGCATTTTTTGGGATCACGCCTCGTGAAGCCGAGTTTATGGACCCTCAACAACGTAAATTGCTGGAGGTAACTTGGGAAGCGTTGGAGGATGGTGGACAAAAGCCATCTGAACTCGCAGGAGAGTCAGTCGGTGTCTTTATGGGCGGGTTTACGCTTGATTATAAAATTATGCAATTCACTAACCCAGATTTTGACAACATAGATGCCCACACTGCAACGGGTGTTATGATGACGATGCTTTCCAATCGCATCTCTCATACTTTTGACTTTGCTGGTCCCAGCATGTCCATCGATACTGCTTGTAGCTCCTCCATTGTCGCGTTAGATATGGCCTGTAAAAGTCTACAGACCGGGGCAAGTAATATGGCGCTCGCAGGTGGTGTGCTATTACATTTAGCACCACAATACACAGTATCCGAGTCTAAAGGCGGTTTCTTATCTCCGACTGGTTTTTCTCATGCTTTTGACGACTCCGCAAACGGCTATGTCCGCGCTGAAGGCGCCGGCGTTGTTGTGCTCAAGCGCTTAGATGATGCAATTAAGGATGGCGACCCAATTCATGCAGTGATCTTAGCCACCGGTGTTAATCAAGACGGTAAAACACAAGGGATCACGGTACCAAACGGTGATGCCCAATTGCGCTTGATGAAAGAAACCTATGCTAAAGCGCATATTGATCCCGGTAAAGTGCAGTACATTGAAATGCACGGTACAGGCACGCCTGTTGGCGACCCAATTGAAGCAAAATCAGTTGGAACATTACTTGGGATCAACCGTGATCAAGACGATAAATGCTACATTGGCTCAGTAAAAACCAATATTGGTCATACCGAGGCAGCCGCAGGCATGGCCGGCTTATTCAAGACAGTTAAAGCTATTCAGAACAAACAAATCCCACCGCATTTACACTTAAAATCGATTAACCCAAAAATAGACTATGTTAACGCGCCATATGAGATCCCCACTAAGCTTACACCTTGGCCTAAACATGAAGGTTTAGCTGTGGCGGGGGTAAACTCATTTGGTTTCGGTGGAACCAATTCCCACGCGGTTATTCAAGAATACGTTGCGCCAGAAGTGCCTTCAATACCTCCAGCAAATGAGAATGGCTTAAAGCTATATCCACTGAGTGCAAGAGATCAACACGGGATCCATCGTTATGCCAAAGCGCATACCGAGTTTTTACAAGACAGCGATGCATCACTCAGTGATATTGTCTACACACTGGGTGAGCGCCGTGAACATCACCAATATCGTCATGCAATTTGTTTTAAAAATGCAGAAGATCTGCAACAACAACTTCAAACATTAAGTCATGATGCTGAATTTGCTGTGGCCAACACATTGCGCACACTGAAAAAAGATGAGCAAAAACTGGTGTGGGTCTTCACCGGTATGGGGCCACAATGGTGGGCAATGGGCAGAGAGCTGTACCAAACAGAGCCAACTTTTAAAGCGATGATCGATGAGTGTGATGGCTATATGTCAGCGCTTACAGATTGGTCATTGGTTGATGAAATGCTTGCCGATGAATCGGCGTCAAACATGCAATATACTTGGCTTGCTCAAACGGCAAACTTTGCCGTGCAAGTTGCACTTGCAGCAATGTGGCGTCAACACGGCATTTCGCCCGATGTTATTGTTGGCCACAGTACCGGTGAAGCTGCGGCATTTTATGAAGCTGGGGTCTACTCTTTAAAAGATGCTTGCACCATCGTAGTCCATCGTAGCCGTTTACAGCATCAATGTCGCAACACAGGTAAAATGATGGCGGTAGGACTCTCTGACAGTGATATCACGCCTTATCTCAATGACCAAGTTGAAATCGCAGCGGTAAACAGTCCAAACTCTGTCACCCTAGCTGGTGAAGAAAACGCGTTACACAATATCGAAGCACAACTGAGCGAAGCGGGTGTGTTTTGCAAGTTTCTCCGCGTTGAAGTGCCCTATCACAGCCAGTTTATGGAACCGATCAAGGCCGAGTTGCTCGAGTGTTTAGCTGGTATTCAAGCTAACACCGCACATACTCCATTGTATTCAACGGTAACAGGAACACTTGCAGAGGGACCTGAGCTTGATGCTAACTATTGGTGGCTCAACGTCCGTCAAGCCGTGCGCTTTGTTGATGCCACCCGCGCAATATTACAACAAGGTTATCAAGCATTTTTGGAACTAGGTCCACACCCTGTGCTTGGCGCATCTATTGCCGAAACCGCAGAAGAACAAAGTTGCTCAAGTGTTGTCGTCTCGAGTATGCGCCGTAAATCCGACGAACAACATACCTATTACCACGCTGCAGCTCAGCTCTTTGGTTTAGGCTTTGAATTAAATTGGTCAGCCATAAACGGGCGAGGTAAGTTCACTACTTTGCCAACTTACCCATTCTTGCAAGAGCGTTTTTGGACCGAGCCTGAGTACTTTAATCAAGTGCGTTTGGGGCAAAGTAACCATGCATTCTTGGGCCGTAAACGCAGTGAAGCTGAACATGTTTGGAACGCTGTTACCGACACAAATCGTGATAGTTTCTTGAGCTGTCACCAAATCCAAGGGAATACCCTCTTCCCCGCTGCTGGCTTTATTGAAATGGCGTATGCTGCAGCCAAGGAGATCTGGGGCAATGGCAGCTATGCACTCGACCACTTTGTCATCGATAAAGCGTTATTTTTGAATAATGAACACGCTCCCAATGTGCAATTCATTCTGCACCATGATGAACCAAATTTTAAAGTGGTGAGCCTTGAAGATGGCAAGACGACCCGACATGTTCAAGGGACTATTCGCCGAGTACAAAGCGCTAATCTTGCTGAGCCTATTGATCTCAATGCTATTCGTAGTGCTGCCACCAGCGCGCAGCAGCACGATGAGTTTTATGCACATCTAAAAGAGTTTGGTTACGAATATGGTCCATGTTTTAGAGCCATTGAACAGCTTTGGGCAACAGACAACGGTGTGCTTGCCAAGATCTCTTGGCCTACTCAACTTGAGCGAACAACACAATTTTCCCTGCACCCAAGTCTGTTAGATGCGTGCTTCCAGACGTTAGTATTTACGGAGCTTGCAGGTGCTAATGCTCAGCAATTTTCTATCCGCTTACCTGTGATGCTAGAACAGATCCAGCTTAGCGAGCAGAACAATACTGATTTTTGGTGTTATACCCAAATCACTCATCGTGACGACGAAAAAACGATAGGTGATTTATACCTTTGTAATGAGTCTGGTCAAGTCTTTGGTGTTATCAAAAACTTTATTGCACAAAGCGTTGACTCAGCAGCAAGTGGGATCACCACCAGAACCATAGATAGCTGGCTTTACCAAGTTAATTGGCTTGCAGAGCCTGAGCAGGAAATACAAGACACCGACAGGTCGGGGCGCTGGGTGCTTCTCGCAGATCAATCAGGAACAGCCGAACAGGTAGCCGAACGTTTAGCTCAGCTTGGCCACTCTAGCTGTATCGTTAAATCTGGAGAGTACTTTGATATCGACAGCGACCATTGCCATGCATGGCTGGTTCCCGATTCACGGGATCACCTGTCACAACTTATCGAGACTTTGGGCAAACAAGAAATTCGTGGCGTAGTACATTGCTTTAGTTTAGATAACAGCGCGATAGAATCACTGACTCTTGCTCAGCTGCAAAGAGAAAAACGTCAGTCGCTGCATTCATTATTGAATCTAGCCAAAGCCGTAATTGAACAAGACTGTAAATTCCCGCTTTACGTGGTAACACGCAACGCTAGCCTCGTTAATAGTGAGCAACTTACCGCGGTGATGTCCGCTTCATTAACTGGATTTAGCCGAGTGCTCGCACAGCAAGAGTTGGTTGATAATTGGGGTAGTCTCATCGATGTTGATGGCCAAAATGATGCCGAACATATCACAGCCAGATTATTAAGTGACCGCCAAGAAGGGGAAGTTGCTTTTAGGGAAAATCAGGCTTATGTTGCTCGTTTAGAGCTGGCAACGTCACTCCAACCCGCCTTCCCAACTCGTGTGCAAAGCCATAAAGCACAGTTGATCACGGGTGCATTTGGTTCAATCGGTCAATTAGTTTGTCAGCTACTCGTTGATAGAGGCGCACGAAACCTAATTTTGCTTGGTAGGAGTCAATTACCTGAGCGTAAGAGTTGGTCAGAACTTACCTCAACCGACCGTAACTATGATCGCGTTCAGTTTATTCAACACCTTGAGAATCAGGGTGTTAATGTCTCATTATGGCAGACAGACTTAACTCGAGAGCGTGAACTTCATGCGGCCCTTGAGTCTTATCATCTAAGTGCACAAGCACCGATCAACGGATTATTTTTCTGTGCAGGTATCGTCAATGACACCTTACTTGGCAATATGGATACCAGAGCATTTGACGGTGTGTTTGACACCAAAGCGATTGGCGCGTTGATGCTTCATAAAGCACTCAGTAAAGTTGACCTTGAACATTTTGTACTCTTCTCCTCTGTCGCGGCTCAAGTCACTACCGCTGGACAAACAAACTATGCATCTGGCAATGCTTTCTTAGATGCTCTCGCCCACTACCGTCGCAATCAGGGTCTTCCGGCGCTGAGTATCAACTGGGGTCCTTGGGCTATTGGTATGATTGAAGAGTTGGGTCTCGCCGAACATTACAAGAACCAAAGGGGCATGAACTGCATCTCACCAAGTGCAGGGATGGCGGTGCTTGAACGTATTCTAGACCAAGAGCAACCTCAACTCTTAGTGTGTGACGCCGACTGGTCCAAAGTAACCAATTGGTATGCAGGAAAGCCGACTTTATTTAGTCACCTGGTTACTCAAGAAAACGATAAGCAAAGCCAGCAAGAGCAAGAGTTTGCTCCTTTATATCAGCAAACAGACAGCGCGCTTCGATTACCGCTTGTTGCCGATCATCTCGCCAATGCTGTTAGCCAAGTATTACGCTGTAAACGAGAGCAAGTGGAATTAGATCTATCGCTCGGTAATCTCGGTATTGACTCTATTATGGCGACAGAGCTGAGAAATAAGATCACCACCCATTTTGGCGAAACCCTAACGATTGTGCGCCTTCTAAGTGGTGCATCTATCAACGAATTAAGTATAGAGCTTAATGACAAACTCGTGGAGTCGCTTGGCTCTGAAGTCATAACCACAGAAACATCACAGGTTCAGCCAGTTTCCGAAACCAAGATTAATTCTATCACCGTATCTGATGCCAATGTGGAAGCTGAGTTCCCACTTTCCTATGGACAAAAAGCGATTTGGTTTATCAATCAACTCAACCCAAATAGCGCTTCCTACAATATCGGCGGCGCGATGCACATTCCTAGTGCACTGAATATTGACGCGCTGAAAAAAGCCCTTAGTGCTGTGGTAGCTCGCCACCCAATGTTAAGAACAAACTTCTTCTTTAAAGATGGCGAACCCTATCAAAGAGTCTGGACTCATCGTGAGGATGCACTACAAGTCATTGATGTAAAGGGTAAGTCTTGGGAAGATATTCAGCCAATGATGATTGCAGACAATGAACAGCCTTTCGACCTTGAGCACGACCCACTGTTTAGACTGTATTTATATAAGCAAAATGATCAAAGCTACTACTTTGCAGTGACGATTTATCACATCATCTCAGATGCATGGTCAAATTACATGTTTATCGATGAAATGCAGTCACTGTATGCGCATTTCGCAAAAAGTGAACCGTTAGCACCCAGCGAGATAACGTCAAGCTATGAAAAATTTGTCGATTGGGAAACACGCTTTGTTCACTCTCCACGTGGCGCGGCAAACTATAAGTTTTGGCAGAATCACTTACCTGCTGAGATCCCCGTATTAGACCTTGCAACCGACAAACCTAGACCTGCGGTACTCACCAACGTTGGTGATTCATATCATTTTGAGTTAGATAAAGCCCTTACGTCTTCGTTAAATGCCCTTGCAAAGGCACAAGGTTCCACCATGTTTATGGCGTTGCTTAGCATCTATTACGCAGTCATGCATAAATATACTCAGCAAGATGAAATCATTATAGGTAGTCCTGTGGCCGGCCGTACAAATCCCGAGTTTTCAAACGTCTACGGTTACTTCGTGAATCCCCTACCGCTATGCGCAAGGTTTGATCCTGAAACGCACTTTACTTCGCTTTTAGCGCAGGTGAAAGACATTACCCTCAACGCACTAGATCACCAAGAATATCCGTTTGCGCTGTTAGTGGATAAGCTTGGTATTGAACATGATGCCAGCCGCTCTACGGTATTTCAGGTCATGTTTGTGATGCTCAATCACCGCGTTGAGCAATCACATATGGATGAAAATAATGTCGCGTACTATAAGGGCTTTCCTATGCAATTCATGGAACTGCCTGAAGAAGAAGGTCAATTTGACATTACGCTTTCGACCTATGAAGAAAATGGCGTGTTCAAAGGCACATTAAAATATAATACCGACCTATTCGAAACCGAAACGATAGCGCAGCTGGCTCGGGACTATATCGCACTAACGCGAATGGTCGTTGATAGTCCAAATCGGCCACTTTCAGAGCTTGCCTTAACAAGTCCAGACGCAATAGATGCCTTGGCGACATTTGCTGAAAGTCAACAAAACGCACCTGCATTACCGACTTTGGTCAGCCAAATAGAAAATGCGGCGCAACATAGCCCGGAGCTTCCAGCCCTCAGCATTGCCTGTGAAACAAATGCAGGAGAACTGGCTGCTACTTTAAGCTATCGTGAACTCAACAATCAGGCAAACCAGTTAGCGCGACTAATTAATTCACAGCTAGATAATCAACCTAGTCAAACGATTGCCCTACATTTTGAAAAATCTATCGCGTTAGTTGTTGCTTGTATCGCTACGTTAAAAGCAGGTCATCATTTTGTGGTAATTGACCCGCAGCAACCCAATGAACGCAAGCAGCTGTTGCTTGAGCAAAGTCGCTGCGCGTTACTACTTTGCGAAGAAGCGCTAACATCAGATCTCCCTACACTACTTTGGAAGAGCTTCCTAAGCCAACGAGATGAAATCAGCGAGCACAATTTGGCGTTAAATCATCAGCCAAATGACATCGCGTATATTGTCTTTACCTCTGGCTCTACGGGTACGCCAAAAGCTGTTCAAGTTAGCCATCAAAACTGGGCGACAATCGCTGTAGACTGGTTAGCTCAATTTGATTTAGCACCTACTTCTCATCATTTACAATTGGCCAGCCCAACCTTTGATGTGTTTTGTGGCGATCTCGCACGCGCATTTTATAATGCGAAGCACTTAGTGCTGTGTCCTAAAAATATGATGCTGAACATGCCAGTGTTGTATGACCTCATTGAAACACAGCAGATTGATACGGTTGAGTTTGTGCCCTCTGTGGTTCGTAATCTCATCTTATTCGCAAAGCAAAGTCAGGTTGGATTTACCAGCTTACGTAGAGTAATTGTTGGCTCTGAGCAATGGCAAATCGCTGAATACCGCGCACTGAAAGGATTGCTACAAGAAGATGCTCGACTATTTAGCTCCTACGGCACATCTGAAGCAACCATAGACAGTAGTTTCTTTGAGGAATCAGAGCAGTACTTAGAAACCAGTGCAACGGTGCCTATCGGCAAGCCTTTCAATGCAACGCAACTTATCTTGCTCGATAAGCAAAACCAGTTAGTATCGAGTAACGCAGTCGGCGAAATTGCAATTGCGGGGCAAGGCGTAAGTCTTGGCTATCTCAATAATCCAGAGAAAAATGCTAGCCAATTTATCCAACTTCCCGTGTCAGAAAATTGCACCCTACGGGTATATAAAACGGGTGATTTAGGTAAGTGGGACAAACACGGCAACCTACATATTCTGCAACGCATCGACAACCAAGTAAAAATACGAGGTCACCGCGTTGAGCTTGGAGAAATTGAGTCTAGCATCAACCAGATCCCAGGAATTAAGCGAAGCTATGTAAAAGGGATAGAAGTACATGGGCAAACCCAATTAATTGCCTACTTTGAGTCGGAGCTTGCGGTCGGTACTGAGTTTGTTCTCGAGCAGTTAGAGAACCAGCTACCAAGCTATATGGTACCTAGTAAGCTGGTTGCTATTGATCAATTTCCATTACTGAGTAACGGTAAAATCGATGCTGCGGCATTGCCACAGGTTGAACTTGCAGAGTTGGTAAGAGCATTCGTAGCGCCTGCCACCTTATTTGAACAGCAGCTGGCTGAGATTTGGTCCAATATGCTAGGGCAAAAATCCATTAGCCTTCATGATGACTTTTTTGCCCTTGGCGGTAACTCTTTATATTTGATTGAGCTAATGGTCAGGATCCAATCAGCCTTCAGCATCAAAATGGAAGTTAATCAGCTATTTAGATTTACAACTTTACATGGCATGGCAAGTGCAATTGAGGATGTAATAACAGGAAAAGAAACGGGCGCGTCCCCTTACCTTATCTTCAATGCAGGACAATCTGCTCGTTTATTTGCACTGCCACCAGCGGGGGGTTACAGCATCGTTTATAAGGCATTTGCCGACGCATTGCCTAACACTGAAGTGATCTCTTTTAACTATCTCGAAAGTGACACTAAGGTTAGCGACTATGCCGACCAAATTATGCAAATTCAACCTCATGGCCCCTATACCCTATTTGGATACTCCCTTGGCGGTAATTTAGCCTTTGAGATAGCTAAGGAACTGGAAAGCCGAGGTCAAACTGTCGGGGATGTGGTGATCTTAGACTCATTCAGGATCACCGAAACAGTCAAAATGCGGGAGCAAGACTTCGCGCACTTTGAGCAAGAGTTAAAAGCACATTTCGCCCGCCACACCGGCTCAAATACGGTACACCAGCATACACTGGCACAAGCGAGAGACTATATCGATTGGTGTTATGAAGTGAAAAACCTAGGTCAGGTTCACGCAAAACTGCACTTTATCGTCGAGCAAAATGCACATGCAGAAGCTGCTCGTCTAACCAGTTGGGATGCAGCATCAGACGCCGAAGTTATTACCTATCAAGGTTTTGGTAAACATGAGGAGATGTTGATGCCAGATATGATGCAGGCAGGCAACGGCGCAATTATGCAAAGTATTCTGCAGGATACCCAAAGCCAAGCGGTAATAGCAACAAACGTGGAGTAACAGCTTGCCCCGAAGCCTTCGCTTTGGGGCTTTCTAACGACTTTAAGGACAGAATTATGACCACACAAAGACAATCTATGATCATCATAGGTGCCGGCATGGGAGGACTCTCAACCGGTAGCTATGCGCAAATGAACGGCTACAATAGCGTGATCTTAGAGCTGCACGATATTCCCGGCGGCTGCTGCACATCGTGGGAGCGCAGAGATTATATTTTTGATTGGTGTATTAGCTGGTTACTCGGCAGTGGCGCAGGCAACGGCATGAATCAAATCTGGCAAGAGTTAGGTGCGCTGGATGATAAAGAAATTAGAGACTTTGAAATCTTCAATTCAGTTATTGATGAAGAATTAGGAGAAGTACATTTCTACGCAGATCCAGATAAACTCGAAGCCCACCTCTTGAGCATTTCTCCCGCAGACAAAAAGCTCATCACACAATTTTGCGATGGCATTCGTGAATTCGTCAAAATGATAGACGCTTATCCCTTTCTGGTGCCAGTTGGCATTATGTCACGCTGGCAAAAGCTAAAAATGATGTGGCCGTTTATCAAAAAATTTAATTTAATTCGCAAATCCATGGCGACATTGATGTCGGACTTTGCCGCTAAGTTTTCACATCCGCTGCTGCAAAAGGCATTTAACGTTATCTTTTATGAGCAACATCCCAGCTTCCCGCTATTACCTTTCTACTTTAATTTGGCCTGCGCGGCGAAAAAAAATGCAGGTGTGCCCGAAGGTGGCTCGTTAGGTCTCGCACAATCGATGGAAGCAAGATATAAAAAGTTGGGGGGTGACATCATATACAACACCCGAGTACACAAGATCTTGGTCGAAGACAACAAAGCCATCGGTGTTGAACTTAGCGATGGCCAAAAAATGTATGCTGATATCGTGATCTCAGCATGTGACGGTACGGATGTAGTAAAAAACATGCTTGATGGCCAGTATTCCAGTCCTGTGTTAGACAAGCTATACGACGAGCTAAGGGAGACCGATGGTCAAATGTTCCCAGGATACGTTTCTGTATTTTTGGGGGTAAATAAAGACTATACCCATCACCCCCATTGCCGCACCCACTTGTTAGACAAACAAGATCTTGCCCACTGCCCAGGTATGACGCACCCTGGGATCAATGTGCAGGTGCGCAATGTACACTACCCGCATATCGCCCCAAAAGGCAAATCCGTGCTTTATATCACTTACTTCTCAACTTATGAGCCGTGGGCTGAATTAAATAATTTCCAAGAAACAACGACAACTAAACGCCATCACACTAGGGTCAAGCGTAGCGTTCAATATCGACTCGCTAAAAAGACCTTAGGTGAATTTATAATCGATAAACTCTCCTCTCATTTTGAAGAACTAAAAGAGCATATCGAATATATCGATATAGCGACCCCCTTGACCCAAGTTCGCTATACCCGCAACAGCAAAGGAACGGTATTGGCGTGGCAGCCATTTTTGGAAAGTGGTGAAAGTTTAGAAGACGAAATAAATGCCAACGGGACAACGGGACTACCCGGCCTTAGTAACTTTTATATGGCTGGTCACTGGGTGACAACCGGCGGGTTGATCCGTGCAGCAGCTACAGGCAGACATGTTCTGCACTTTGTATGCCGTGATGATGACAAGCCGTTTCAGGCTTGGATCGGTGAAAATCCACTACACCAACCTCAGTCTTATAGCGAACAAAAGCAGCACGTTGCTTAACCAAGAGAATTAAAAGGAAATATTATGAGTACTCGTATTGGCCTATTTTATGGCAGCACAACAGGTAACACTGAAGCCGCAGCAGAATTAATAAAAGCGAATCTAAACCAGTTTACCGTCGACCTCTTTGATATAGCAGATACTGAATTAACCTTAACCGAGAATTATGAGTTTTTGATTTTTGGTATTTCAACGTGGGAATACGGTGGTTTACAGGACGATTGGGAGTCACGTTGGGAAAGCCTAGCACAGCAAGATTTCAGCGGAAAAATCGTGGCCATCTTCGGTCAGGGCGATCAAGTTGGTTATGACGAGTGGTTTCAAGACGGTATCGGGATTTTACACGATAAACTAACCGAGCAAGGCGCCACAGCAATTGGTTACTGGCCAAATTCAGGTTACCACTTCACCAAGTCTAAAGGGTTAAGTGAAGACGGCAGCGAGTTTCTCGGCTTGTCGCTTGATGATGATAACCAGCCAGAGCTTACCGAGCAGCGCATCGACGACTGGTGCCAAGAAATTGCCGCCGTGCTTCAAGAGCTTGCCAGAGAAACAGCTTAAGACGCACTTTGTGTTTTCGCTCGACGGGCCAATTCTATACTTAAAATGGCTTATCGAGCACCATTAAAAGAACAAAACTATGTCCGAACAACAAAAGTCTGTGATTATCATTGGTGCTGGTATGTCTGGTCTTGGTACCGCAGCTTATAGTCAAATGAACGGCTATCAATGCACCGTCTTCGAACTGCATGAAACACCAGGAGGGTGCTGCACCTCATGGCAACGAAAAGAATACACTTTCGATTGGTGTATCAGCTGGTTAAACGGCACAGGAACCAACAATGAAATGGCAACCATCTGGGATGAGCTAGGCTGCCTTGAAAACGTGCCTATTTACAACACTGAGATATTTAACTCAGTCGTCACGGCTAACGGCGAAAAGATCCGCTTTTATGTGGATCCAGACAAGTTAGAGTCCACCCTGATTGAGCGCTTTCCTGAAGATAGCAAACTAATCATTGAATTGTGTGGACATATCCGAAAACTACGTAAGTGTATGCCGTATTTCCCTTTTCTCAAAAGTGGTGGCTTGATGACATGGTGGGAAAAAAGCAAAATGATGTGGCAATTGCTACCCTATATGCGCACCTTTATGAAAACGCTTGCTGTCACTATGGAAGACTTTTCTAAGCGCTTTTCAAACCCCACGCTTGCCGAAGCACTCAACTGGATTATTTTTGACCGCCATAGCGAGCTACGATTGATGCCCTTTGTCTTTAATTTAGCTTGTGCTGCAAACCAAAATGCAGGAGTGCCTAGTATTGGTTCATTAGGCCTTGCTAAGCGATTGGCAAATCGGGCAAAAGAGCTAGGGGCAAACATTCATTATAAAAGTAAAGTCGAGCACATTCTCACCGACAATAACCGCGCGGTTGGTGTGCAATTAGCCGATGGCTCTGTCCATTACGCTGATTATGTTGTCGCCAGTTGTGATAGTTACAAGCTCACTCGTAAGATGTTGCAAAATCGCTACCCTCACCCGGTGCTAGATAAGCTTTTCACCAAGCTAGAAGAAGATGCAAACAGCGTGGTATTTCCGGGCTGTGTTGCGGTATTTATTGCCGTAGATGCAGACTATTCCGATCATGATCCTTATACCTCATACTTATTACCCGAATCGATTTCGCGCCAACTGGTCGGTAATTATCATAGTGGGATTGGTGTGCAAATCCGCAATACGCTATATCCAGATCATGCACCAAGTGGCAAGTCAGTCCTTTATGTCACTTATTTATCAAGCAGTGAGGCATGGCAAGCGATGGAGCAAAGCGTCGTGCAATCTACTTCTTCAGGGCAAAGTCGTAATCCATATACACGCAAACGCCGCTCACCCGAATACAAGCAAGCAAAGAAAAAAGTGGGTCAGGCGATAATCGAGTTCCTTAACCAATATTTTGAAGGCCTTACTGACAAAGTTGAGTTTATAGATGTTGTAACGCCATTAACCAGTGAACGTTATACCGAGAATCACAATGGGACAGTTTTAGCTTGGCACCCTTTTGCGCCACTGACAGAAGAATTAGAGAATTATCAAATCAAGCATGGTCCTACTTTCCCGAATCTAGACAACTTTTATTATACGGGGCAATGGAGCACATTTAGCGGCGTAACACACTCAACGGCCAGTGGCCGCTATGTTGCACAATACCTTTGTCGACAAGATAAAAAACCATTTAGGGTTTGTTGTCCAGAACAGCAAAACACAAAGCAGCACATCACCAACGAGGCAGACAATTATGCCTAGTTCAGTCAAAAACCAACTTCGTAGGCTTTGTGCTATTACTTGCTACCCTTTGATCGTTTTGATCCTTATTGGTTACAGTAGCTTTGTCTTGCAACAAGGCATTGACCTTGGACTAGCCGCATTCTCTAGTGTGCTCATCGTCATAGCCTATTTTATTATCATAGAAAGATTAAACCCGTTTAAAACACAATGGCATCCCAGTAAAAAGGAATGGAGCAGAGATGGTTTATGTTTTATTCTCGTCATCGTATACGGGGCGTTTAGCGAGACACTAGTGCGAGTGATTGCACTCCAGCTCGCTCCCATCGAAAATACCATGAGCTTGGCAAAAAATGCCACTTTAGCCATTCTCGTCGGCTCGTTTATCGGGTACTGGCTACATAGATTAGAACATCGTCACCTGTTTCTTTGGAGCTTTCATGGGATCCATCATCGGCCAAACAAAGTTACGGTAAGTAATAACTCTGTCGTTCACTTTCTGGAAGTATTGTTGAGCGCGCTAGTTATACAAACCTCATTTCTATTGCTTGGTTTCTCAGCCGAAGGCATGTTTATTGCTGGTCAGTTTACTGCGCTGCACGGATATTTCATTCATGCCAATGTAAACGTTCGTATGGGATGGCTAAACTATATTGTGGCAACACCAGAACTTCATCGGTTCCATCATAGTGTCGAATTGAAAGAGGCCGGAAATTTTGGTTCTGATTTGAGTATTTGGGACCAGCTATTCGGAAGCTTTTTTTACCGCCCAGGTAGAACTCCAATTGAAGTCGGGGTTACTAAGCCACATTTATTTCCGTGCGCCTTCGAGGTTGCCAAAGGTATTCTTCACCCATTTAGATGGTTCGTCAGTCGCCGTGGAAATAGACCAAGATACACCAAATCGACTCAGCTACCTCAAGAATATGACAACACGTCGCGTTCCACTCCCTCAACAATAGATATTAGCAAAAGGTAGCTGCGTGAAAGATCTAACTCAAGGTTCCTTACCTAAGCACCTAGTAGCTATGGCGCTACCTATGTCAATTGGGATGTTTGTGCAAACACTATATGTGCTTACCGATCTCTATTTTGTTTCAGACTTGGGCAGTGCTCCAGTCGCAGCGCTCAGTTTGATTGGCAATATCATGTTTTTGATTTTCGCCGTCAGCCAGATTTTAAATGTCGGAACCGCAACATTAGTTGCACATGCGGTAGGAGAGAAAGATAAGTCCAACGCCAATTTGATATTTAACCAAGCGCTATTCGCTTCCGTAGCCCTCGGTACCATCTTGTTACTAACTGGTATCTATGGCATCAAATCTTATCTGCAAATCACCAGCGAAGATCCCGCAACCACAGAGGCAGCATTAAGGTATTCATACTGGTTTTTACCCTGTTTAGTGCTGCAGTTTATTATGACTACAATCGGTGCTGCACTGAGAGGAACTGGTGTTGTAAAGCCAATGATGTTCGCACAAATCGGCTCTCTTATTATTAATATTATTCTGTCGCCCATCTTAATCTCGGGATGGCTATTCAGTATAGAAATGGGCATTGCAGGTGCTGGGCTGGCCAGTTCGATTTCTGTTGTTATAGCCGTGCTGTCACTTTGGTTTTATCTCTATCACGACAAACATTATTTAGTGCTTGATAGCCAGTTATTTTTATCGTTTCATCGCCACACCATAAAAAGGCTATTTTCAGTGGGTTTCCCAGCAGGTGCAGAACTTATTCTGATGTTTGTTTATATGTCGACAACATTTTGGGTATTAAAAGATTTTGGCACCGATGTACAAGCCGGATTTGGAATTGGCTCGAAAGTGATCCAAGCTCTGTTTTTGCCCGTGATGGCCATCGCATTTTCTCTGCCTGCAATAGCAGGACAAAATTATGGCGCAGGGAACTTCAAACGATTTAGACAGGCATTCTATTGGTCGCTGTTCGCGACTAGTAGCTTGATGTTAGGTGTTTCCTTACTCGCAGCACACTTAGGCGCTCATTTCGCCATGCCATTTTCAGAAAACCCACAAGTCATCGAACACACACGTTACTTTCTCTATATCGTCGCTTGGAGCTTCATCGCAACGGGGGTTATTTTCACTTGCTCGGGATTGTTTCAAGCCTCAGGCAATACGTGGCCACCACTTTACAGTAACACCACGAGACTATTTACCTTTGTTCTGCCAATCATCTGGTTAGTAAAACAACAGCAACTTACGATTACGGAACTGTGGTATATCACAGTGTTAAGTGTGCTAGTTCAAGCCCTCGTGAGCATTACGTTTGTGGCTTTCTCGCTACGCGCGACCTACAAACTGCCAACCACTTTCACAACAACTAAAAAGAACCTATTGAGTTAACAATGAGCCAAGTCGCATTACAAACATGTAGAGATTGCATAGATTCAAAGTGGCTAGTTTTATTAAATAAGCCTAACACCATTCGTAAACAACTCATCTGCTTTCCTTTTGCTGGCGCAGATGCAGCTGTTTACCAAAATTGGGCAGAAAAACTGCCAAAAGATGTCGCTTTATATGCACTCCAAGCCCCCGGGCGAAAGGAGCGGAGTCATGAAGCCGCCATTGATAACATTCATACCTTGGTCAATGAAATAGCACCTATTTTGAGTGAGGCAACACCACTGCCTAGCGTTTTTTACGGTCATAGCAATGGTGCTTATATTGCTTATGAGCTTGCCCTAGCACTTCAACATAGTAGCAGTAATATCGTTAAACACCTGTTTATTGCAGCAAGGAAGGCACCGCGATATGCGATAAGAAAATCCCCCTACCATACTCTTGACGATAAGCAGTTCATCGCTTCGGTAACTCTAATGGGGGGGTTACCACCGGCTTTGCTCAACGATATCGAACTGCAACAACTGATGCTGCCAACGTTAAAAGCAGACTTTAAGCTGGGAGAGACCTATCAATACGACTCAACTTGTAAACTCGACGTCCCTGCAACCGTGTTATATGGTACTCGGGATAAAGCAGCAACAGGGATGGATATGCAACATTGGGAAAGTTGCTTTAAACAAGGTATCGCGCCTAAAGCAATACCTGGTCGGCACTTTTTTATGCAGGATTCCTCGGCTTTGGTGCTAAAAGAAATCAACGCGGTGTTAGAAACACTGAGCCCCTTATAGTTGGGGCTCTTTGGTTACTTCAATTTGCCTAATGGCTAACCCTTGAATTTCTATTACTTTAAACTTAAAGCCATCAACTTCTAACGATTCTCCTTCCACAGGAAAATGCTTTAACCTGTGGATCACAAAACCAGCTAAGGTTTCTATGGCTTCAATCGGCTCAAACTCGTACTCAATCACCGAAGCTTGAAAGTCCTTGATCGACATATCACCCTGCACTAGCCAACGGGTGTTATCCTTTTGTCGAAATTGGGCTTCTATTGCTTGGTCGTCTTTCAGTGCAATTAAATTCAAGATGCTGGATAACGTTACCATCCCAACCACAGTTGAGAATTCATTGATCACCACCGCACAGTTGCTTTCATGACTTTTCAGCCCATCTAGCGCATCGGAAAGGCTTAGGGTATCAAGTAGAATTACTGGCTTATGGAATTCTTGTTGTTGACCATCCAGCAACGGCTTTTTAGCCAAAATATTGCTAAGCAGTTGTTTTGCCTCAGGTGCGGCAATAACTTTGTCGAGCGAGCCGTCACACAGTAAATATTGTTGAAAACTGTGCGCTTGAATTAACGCGCTCAGGTTTTCTTCTGATTCTTGAATGTCTAACCAGACAATTGCATCGCGATTGATCATCGCTTGGGTAATATTAGTCTGGTTCAGGTCTAGCACATTGCCAATAATATTGTACTCGTGTTCGCACAGTTCACCCTGCTCAGCACTTTGATCAACCACCGCATAAATATCATCACGGGTTACCTGTTCGTCACGTTCATTTGGTAAATTAAATAGCTTAATTATCCAATCAGCAAACACGTTAAAAAGCCAAATAATAGGCTTAAAAATCCATACGCTGGCAAGCATAAGATGGATAAATCGCATCGCGATAGTTTCTGGGATGACCATAGCTATTCGTTTTGGCAATAAATCAGCAAACAATACAAATAACGATGTGATCAGTAAAAACGACACCACAGTGGATATTTGCAATAACATCGAGACATGAGCCGCAACATCGGCAAACATAAAACTTGCAACCCAGTTTAGTAGTTGCAATACATAAGGGGTAAAAACCGACTCACCTATCATACCCGCAACAATTGCCAAAGCATTGAGTACCACCTGTACCGCAGCAAAAAACTGATGCGCATTGGCCTGCAAATACAATACTTTCTTGGCTCTTATGTCACCAAGATCAAATAAGGTTTGTAATTTAACTTTGCGTGCCGCTGCCAATGATATTTCACACAGCGCGAAAACTGCACTCAAGCTAATGAGTAACAACACCCAAAAAAAGTCCACAGATACACCTAAAAGGAAAGCAAGAAGTCGACGCGATGTATACGCCTATTTTATGACTTTAGCAACGTAATTCGGATCGAATAATTAAATTTTCGGTGATGATTGCATACCAATAATATTTACTATTCGTATTTAACAAAAAAGTACACTAAGGAGTGAATATGATAAAGTTGGACACACTATCAAATTAGCGCTACTCGCCACCATCTTGATACGCTTCTCAACGCATGTTTAACCTATCATCAGCTCACTACGAGACGTGTAATACCAGTTGTATTAAGTAAATGATCTATCTTGAAGCGGGGAAATAGCTTTAGTAGCACCGCTCTCGCGTCCTGCTACCGCTAAGGTACCTATATCCATATAGGCAAGGCAAAAATTTTGCTATTTAGTTGTTCTAAATGAGA
>NZ_PNDS01000146.1 GCF_005886535.1 Pseudoalteromonas sp. S2755 | reverse complement strand
GTTTCTGTATTAAATGCACTCAAGCTACTTTTAGTGGGTGACCATCCAGAACCCCTTGAAACCGTTGCTGTTATTGAAGCTCACAAGGCGAAATTAAGAGGTGACGAAGAAGCGGCAAAATTGTGGGAAGATAGTGTTGCTTAGGCAGCATTTTACCCCCGTAAATTTGCGGGTAAACAGCATGTTAAACCCGCGCCCCTACTGGCTTGTATTTGGGTGGTGAACCTGTGTTTTACGTTATGTTAAATAGAGTGATTTAAAACAGAGATTAGCTTACTCTCTTATACAATCAAAATTTCGTTGGATGTTTGCGGGCTACTTTTTGACCTGCTTTCGTTTTCGAATGTAAAACTGACACTGCTGTTTCTAATGCTACGTCTTTACCATTATTGTCCATGTCGCCAGCTACGATTATGTTTGGTTCGAAGTCTTCACGAAAACTACCATTTACGTGATATAAGCGTTCAAATCCAACTTCAACCCATGCGTCACTTTGACTAAGGTCGAGACGTTTGATCCCGCCGAGTAAATCAGCCATCGGTGCGCCAATTATTGCATCCGCGCCCAAAGCATCAAAACCTATTGTCATTCCTTCTCCAATGCTGCCAGTCCAGCGCCCAGCAAGTACGACAAACGGAACCTTTATCTGTTGCTTTGCTGGTTTAGTGAGCGCGTCTTTTAACTCTGCTTTGTTGAATTGTACAGTTCCTGTTTGCGTACGGTACTTTTGATATACGCTTGGCGCAGCAGTAAAATGTCCAAGTATGGGTTCTGCGACACCTGTATTTCCGCCGCTGGGAGTATTTCTAAGGTCAATAATATAACCTTTCACTTCACCTAGAGACTTTAATGCAGCTTTAAACTCAGCAACGGTTTGGGTGTTACCCATGGCGTTCTTAAATCGAATATGACCAAATTCATCTATTTTTTCGTAGGATACTTTAGGCCCATTGCCTAGCGCATTTATTGCATCGTAACTTGCGGCAAGTTCGACGGTGACTAACTTTGTATCCCTTTTAAATTCAATTTCGCGTGTTTTATAACGTATCCCTCCTAACGCAACATTCAGTGCGTAACTCTTCTGAGCCTTATTTAATTGACTCAATGGCACCTGCATTACGTCTTGGATGGCTTGAGGTATCGTATTTCCATCTATCTTCACCACGATATCTCCGGGTTTTAATCCTTTAACATCTGCATCGCTGCTACGTTTGACGTCAATAATAAGTGCACTGTTATTATAGAATTCGACATACATATCTGCACCTGTTGGATACACACTGTAATCCTCTTCATTCAATGGACCTAGATTGAGATGCGGATCTGTAAAGTGGCGTAAATATGCTTGGCTTAAGTCAATAAAGGCCTGCTTTGAGTCTAAGTTATTTAACTTCTTTTCAAATAACTGACGCGTTTGTTGGTAACCTTTAAAGTCCTCTAAATAAGCGTAATGGGTTTGCAAGTTATGATCGAGTTCTTTCCAAGCATCCAACGCGCTAAAGGTCTCTGCTTTTGCTGCAAAATTTGAAGTTAGAATGAAGCTGGTGCATAAAAAAGTACTTAATTTCATATTGTTATGTCCTTGTTATTATTATTTAATCCCAGTTATTTCATACTAATGAAGCGCAGCGCTAAATCGAATGCCTTTGCAGATATCTGCTTCTGCGATGAGAATTTCTTCTAGGCGGTTATCTATTGTTAATTTGTCGAAATACTCGTAGCCGAGCTCCACAAAGAGGTTTTTATGCTTTTCTTCTGACTTAGCAATGGCAACATAAAAGTCTTTCTCTTTGCCTTCAGGAAGCGCTTCTGCAACTAAAGAAAAACGCTCATGGCCCCTAGCCTCAATTACCGCACCAATCAGCAATCTATCAATTAAATATTCATCTGTGCCTTGGCGGAACAATGCGCGCATTTGTTTTATATAGGGGTCTTTTTGATCGTTCCCTAGTAGCGTTCCACGCTCGGTTAAGATCTTAAGTACCTGTTTAAAATGGATCATTTCTTCTATTGCGAGATCTGCCATCGCTTTTACCAGCTTGATCCTATCTGGGTAATGACCAAGCATTGCCATCGCCATTCCGGCTGCTTTTTTTTTCTGCAGCGGCGTGATCTTGAAGAAAGGTATCGAAGTCGGCTAGGACTTTTTCAGTCCAGTTAAAAGGTGTGTGATATTTTAATTCAAACATAATTCTATCTTGTATATACATTTGTAGTGAGTATAACAAACTCAAGGGCTTGAGCGAACTTGCATGCTAAACAGCGTCGTGTCTTTATCTGCTTTGCCATTACGTGTTGATCCCACTTTATTGGGATGTGAAAACCACTTCCATGCAGTTACTTTACCGCCGATATTAACATGCGGGATGGTCACTTTGTCTTGAGTAACACCGATAAATTCGGCAAGCATTTGCTCGGCATCAGTCGCGGTTAGGTTGACCATAATAAAAGGAATATGATTCATTTTTGCAAAGCTAAGTACCCTATCATGATGCTTACTATAACAATCCCGCCAATAACCATCATCTTCAAAATGTTTTTCAAAATCAGGAAAAGTTTCTAAATAACAACGCTTAATGGTGTCGTTAAAGCCCCCTCTTTGTGACAGTAAATTTTCTTTCATTGCCGTCATCAAACGTTTAATTGAGGGAAGCCATTGCTCAAAATCTCGTGTCAAATGTACTATTTTAACTTCAGGATATAAAGCATATAGTTTTTCATAGTCAGCAAAAACGGGCGTGTCAGCAATAAACTCAGCGCAGTCTAACGCTTGCCTTGTGTATGCCGTGTGTGCTGTTTTGTATCCAGCACCTAATGCAGCAATACACAGACTTGTTGTGCCCGTTCGTGGTAAACCCGTTACCAGAAATTTGTGTTTTGTCATATTTAGATAAAGTAATACACGAGGTTGAATGACGCTAAAATAAGTATTACTCCATATGTTGTCGCCATCGCTACTTTTCTGATTGAAAAGTTGGTTTTACCGAGTGCAACATAGTGTGCAACTCGAGAAAACAAAAAAGCAATGCCAAAAGTATGAAGTAGATACGGGTTGATTTGCTGATTTTCGAGTAACAACATCATTAACAGTACGAAAGGTGTGTACTCGATAAAGTTGCCGTGGATCCGAATTGCATTTTGCAGTTCATCGATACCACCATCTCCAAGCGATACTTTATGTCTGTGTCTGAGTGATATTATGTTAAAACTAAGTTTAATATAGATTAGTGCCAGTAATGCCGCATATAAACCGGTGATCATAAAAAGCCCTCCAATGGAGGGCTTAGTGTATAAGTTTAATTAGTTTACAGCCAGTATTACTCAATTAAGTAAACAGCATAGACTTCCGCGTTTAATGTAATTGCACCTGTGTTATACGCATTTTTGTATGCGCCTTGATCTGCTTCCATCGCCATTGCTGCAGAGCGCACGTAGGGCTGAATTGGCGTTTGCATTGGTTGGAATGAAACTGAGTACAGTTTTGCTAACTCAACATCAAACTCGCCTGCTAGTTCTTTAGCTGCTTTCTTTGCATCTTTAATGGCGGCTTTTTTGAGGCTTTGCAGATACTTGCCTTCATTTTCAACACCAAATTCTGTGTTATTGAACTGATTGATGCCGCTGTCTACAAACTCTTGAAGTAACTCTGGGTATTTTTTGATGTCTTTAAGTTTTACAGTCAGGCTGCGGCTCACACGAAAACCATCAAACTCTTCTTCATTTGATTCGCGATTGTAGCGTGTCTGTCTGTTAACATTCAGTTGCTCCGCATGAATATCGTCTTCTTTAATATCGAAGCGTTTAGCGATTTCGATAGCCTTAGCCATAATCTTATCGACGTTTTCTTTGGCTGTGGGTAGCGATTTTTGCTTTTCGGTAATGGCGACACGTATGGTTGCAACATCGGGTTGTACTTGAATAAATGAAGTGCCTTTGACATATAAATGTGGCGAGTCAGGCAATGCGCCCGCAAAGCTAAATCCAGATAAACATAATGCCAGTAAGCCAGTTAAAATTCGCATCTTTTGCTCCTAAAAAGTGATACCTGCATATTCAAGCATATTTCAATTAACAACTACTGAATTGGATTTCAAGGTAACAAACTTTAACAAAATGAGTGATTATCACTCTGAGAAGTTATATGTGGTACTCTCAACTTTTGCGCGTGATTGATAAACAAAAATCGCCGCCTATATGAGTTGGCGGCGATTTTTGTTTTAGTGAAGAAAAAGCAATTAGACGCTACAGCGTTTGTAATTTCTATACTTAGGGAGCCAATAGTTTTTCTCTATCGCGGCCCAAATTGCATCGTCTTCCATTTCAAGTGCAACGCCCTCTTCCATTGCTTTTTTAGCAACTGCAAAAGCAATGCGCTTACTCAACGGCTCAATTTCAGTTAGTGCCGGTAGTAGGCTACCTTTGCCGGTATTGGCACGTGGTGATGATTCAGCAAGCATTTCGCTAGATACCATCAACATGCTATCTGTAATACGGTTTGCTTTAGCTGCAAGTACACCAAGGCCGATCCCTGGGAAGATATAACTGTTATTACATTGCGGTATGATGATTGTTTGCTCACCATGCACTACCGGTTCAAATGGGCTTCCCGTAGCAACAATTGCTTGACCATCAGTCCACTCAATCACATCTTTTGGATGCGCTTCAACCTGGCGTGATGGATTACTTAATGGGAAAATAATTGGCTGTTCGCACCCTGCATGCATCGCACGGATCACTTGCTCAGTGAATAAACCCGCTTGACCTGATACACCAATTAAGATGTCTGGTTTTGCACAGTGCATTACATCTAATAAAGATGCAAATTCACCACTGTATGTCCAATCCGCAAGGTTTGCTTGTTGTTGAACTAGCGCTTCTTGGAAATCTCTTAGTCCTTCCATGCCTTCTGTCAGAAGGCCAAAACGGTCCACCATAAATACTTGGCTTCTCGCTTGCTCGTCGGTTATCCCTTCGGAAATCATTTGGCTAATAATTTGCTCAGCAATACCACAGCCAGCTGAGCCTGCGCCAACAAACACCACTTTTTGTTCCGAGAGCTTAGCTCCTTTCACACGGCAAGCGGCTAATAGCGAACCTACAGTAACCGCAGCGGTGCCTTGGATATCATCGTTAAAGCTACAAATTTCATCGCGGTAACGTTTCAATAATGGCATTGCGTTAGGTTGTGCGAAATCTTCAAACTGTAACAGCACATTAGGCCAACGGCGTTTAACCGCTTTAATGAATAGATCCAGGAATTCGTCATATTCAGCTTGGCCGATACGCGGGTGTCTTGCGCCCATGTACATTGGGTCATTGAGTAGCTTTTCGTTGTTTGTCCCAACGTCAAGCATAACAGGCAGCGTGTAAGCTGGGCTGATCCCACCACATACGGTGTAAAGTGCCAGCTTACCGATAGGAATCCCCATACCACCAATACCTTGGTCACCAAGGCCTAAAATACGTTCACCATCTGTAACCACGATAACTTTTACTTTGCCTTTAGTGGCATTTCGTAAAATATCGTCGATTTGATAACGGTCTTCATATGAAATAAACAAACCACGAGAGCTACGATAGATATCGGAAAACTTCTCACATGCATCACCTACTGTTGGGGTGTAGATGATCGGCATCATTTCTTCCAAATGATCGCGTACTAAACGGTAATACAGCGTTTCGTTGTTGTCCTGAATCGCACGCAAGTAGATGTGCTTATTTAGGTTGTCGCTAAAGCTTGAATATTGCTGATAACAACGCTCAACTTGCTCTTCAATTGTTTCATAACGAGGAGGAAGTAGTCCTGCTAAGTTGAAATTTTCACGCTCGCGTTGAGAGAATGCACTCCCTTTGTTAAGCAGTGGCGTTTCTAATAGTGTAGGACCTGAATAGGGAATGTAGAGATAATTTGGATCGGTTTGTTTAGTCATATTTACAAGCTTGACACTAATTTTTTAGTCTAAGGGTTCATTATTGTCGAAAAGGATTAAATTACAATGAATTTAGTGCTCATCAGACCATTATTAACGCGCTCTAGAGCACGTTAAACGCATTTTTCTGGAACGCAAAATTATAGCCTAAAAGCACTTAAGAAACCACGGCTTATTCGCTGCTTTCACCGAGAGCAACACCTTCTCTTCTTGGATCTGCACCACCGATTAAATGTGTTCCACGAACCTCAATGGCATGTAGTCCTGAGTTTAAGTCACGGATCTGTACTTTGTGGCCTTTTTTCTCAAAGTAAGGTACTTGTTTTGTCAGCTCAGTGCCTTTTTCAAGCGTTGTGTACTTATTGCGATTGGTGATTTTTGGTAAATCAATCGCAGCCTGCACAGATAATCCCCAGTCCAAAACACCAACTAAGGTTTGCGCAACATAGTTAATAATACGGCTGCCACCAGGCGAACCGACTATCAATTTAAGCGATCCGTCTTTATTGAACACCATTACGGGTGCCATAGAGCTTCTTGGGCGTTTGTTTGCTTCTACCCTGTTTGCAACCCATTTATCCCCTACTTTTGGAGAAAGCGCAAAGTCGGTTAATTGGTTATTGAGTAAATATCCGTTGACCATCACCGTCGAGCCAAATGCCATTTCAATCGAGCTTGTCATTGAAATAGCATTACCCTCTGCATCTACAATCGACACATGGCTCGTCGAAGGTAATTCATAGCTATCATCCATAGCATAAGCGAGTGTGCCCGAAGTTGGGTCGCCTACTGGAAAGTCGTGATTATCTATGTCACCGATGAGTTTGCTGCGGCCTAGTAGATATTGTTCGTTAAGCAATGCTTTTGCTGGCACTTCAACAAAATCAGGGTCAGCAACGTAAAAGTCTCTATCGGCAAACGCTAGGCGAGACGCTTGAGTAAAGAGGTGCAAAGCTTCTGGAGCATTTGCCTTATACTTACCTAGGTCGTAAGGTTCCAACAGTTTCATCATTTGCAAAACGGCAATACCGCCACTGCTAGGCGGTGCCATAGAGCAAACTTTATATACACGATATTCAGTACAGATAGCGTCTCGAGTTTTGCTCTTATAATTTTCTAAGTCGCTCAGCGTCAATTTGCCAGGTGCGATTTCAGACTTTTGCACAGCTTCCACTAATTGGGTGGCATTTTGCCTTTCATAAAAGGCTTGGATCCCTTGTGTTGCAACCTTGTAGTATAGGTTTGCCAACGGTAGATTCTTTTTAAGGGTCCCTGGTTGTAGTGCTTTACCATCCGGATAGAAATATTCTTTTGCAGGACTGAGCTTTGTCAAGCCTGGATTGAGTTTCTTTTCAAGCAGCATGTTTAAACGTGGAGAGACAATAAATCCATCTCGAGCTAATTCAATCGCTGGCTTGAATAATTCTTGCCACGGCAGTTTACCGTATTTATCGTGTGCTGATTTAAACGCGTGCAGAATACCAGGCACACCAACAGAGCGACCGCCCACAACCGCCTCAATCCATCTAACCGCATTACCCGCATCATCTAAAAATAGATCAGGACCTGCAAGCTTTGGTGCGGTTTCTCTACCATCAAAACTAATTAACTCATTGGTTTTCTTGTCGTAGTGCAGGATAAACGCCCCGCCACCCACGCCCGAAGATTGCGGCTCAACCAAAGTAAGCACAAGTTGGGTCGCTATCATGGCATCAACCGCACTTCCCCCTTTTGAGAGCATCAATTGACCAGCTTTACTCGCATAGGGATTGGCAGCAACGACCATGTACTTTTCTGCGGTGCGTGCTTCTTTAGATTGGAAGCCGGTTGCGGCTTCCGGCTCTCTAATTTCGATTTTTTGTTGTTCAGCTAAGGTGTTGGTTGAAAAGCTGAATGCGGCAATCACAGTTAGTGATGCAAGTGTATGTTTCATAATACCCACTTTGCTTACGTCTTATATTTGGCATCATAAAAGCAATTAGGCACAATATGCAAAAATAATAACGTGAAATCGTATGTTTGAACTTCCAACTAGCAAAGAATATCTCATCGGCCCTGCGTCTTTAGCGATATTATCAACAATACTGATGTTGTTCGGGCTTGGCCCTTACTTAGATTTCGACAGAAACGCAATTGCTAATGGCGAATTATGGCGTATTTTGAGCGGTCAGTTTACCCATAGTAATTGGTATCACTTGATGCTAAACCTGCTTGGTATCCTATTTATTTGGCTATTACATGCCGAATATACAAGACTAAGAAAATATTGGCTGAATGTACTTTTTCTCGGCCTCTTTACTGGGCTTTTGATCTTACTATTTTCGCCAAACATTGTTGTATATACAGGCTTGAGTGGCTTATTACATGGGCTTATCGTATGGGGAGCGCTTGAAGATATTAAGCGCAAGCTAACAACTGGATATCTGTTGTTTATTGGTGTGTGGGCAAAGGTATGTTGGGAGCAATATGCGGGTGCAAGCGCAGATGTAGCCAAACTGATAGATTCGAGAGTCGCCATTGAAGCACATCTATTTGGTGCGGTTGGTGGTGTGGTTTTAGCTGTTATCTATTTATTTTTTAAAACAAAAAAGCCAGCTTAAGCTGGCTTTTTATCCACTCCTTTGATTACAAGTTTTCTTTGAACAGCTTGTATATACGACGGTATTCATCTAACCAACTTGATGGCTGTCTAAAGCCATGGGGTTCAACTGGATAAATCGCCGTTTCAAAGTCTTCCTTTTCTAGCTCAATCAGGCGTTGCACCAAACGTACCACATCTTGGAAAAACACGTTATCATCAACCATAGGTGCATTGATCAGAAGCTTGTTTTTCAAACCTTCTGCATGATAGATGGGCGAACTGCGTTTGTATGCAATTGGGTCAACATCTGGGCGATTAAGGATATTTGAGGTGTATGGGTCGTTGTAATAGGCCCAATCGGTGACTGGACGTAAAGCCGCGCCTGCTTGGAATAGATCCGGCTGAGTAAATAGCGCCATAAATGTCATAAAGCCGCCGTATGAACCACCGTAAGTACCTACAGCACCACGGTCAACATTAGCGTTGTTCACCATCCACTCAACACCGTCTGCCAAATCTTCGATTTCTGGTTTACCCATATGACGATAGATTGCCGTTCTCCAGTCTCGACCGTAACCTTTTGAGCCCCGATAGTCCATATCCATGACGACATAGCCTTCGCTCGCGAGGAGTGAATGGAACATAAACTCTCTAAAGTAGTTAGACCAGCCCATATGTGAATTCTGCAAATAGCCCGCACCATGGTTAAAGATCACAGCTTTACGGTTCTTACCCGTTTCACCTTCTTGATAATCTGCTGGGTAATATACTTTTGCGTAGACAGGCTCACCTTGATGGCTTGAAGGAACCGCAACAATCTTAGGTGCAATTAGCTTCTTATTTAAAAACGCATCAGAGACTGTATTAGTGAGTCGTGACACCGCTGCTTTTGGCGCTGCATCCGCGACATAAAGTTCAGGAGGCATCATGATTTTTGAGTGAGTTAACAGCAGCTTTTTCTCATCCGGGCTTAATTGGTAGTCAGTCAGGCCATCTAAATCTGTTAACTGCTCGTCTTCACCGCTTGCCAAATTGACGCGATAAATTTCGTATAAACCAGGGTGATCTTTATTTGCTTTGTAATAAACAAATTGATTATCGTGGGTTAAGGTTGGCTCAGAAACCACAAACTTCCCTGCAGTCATTGCTTTTGCTTTACCGTTAAGCGGCTTAATATATAGCTGACTATATCCAGTTTGCTCTGAAAGATAGTACAAAGTGTCTTGGTTGTTTAACCAGCCAAAATCATTGTAGGTGTAGTTGATCCATGCATCATCGTGTAGGCGGTGCTGAGAAACGAATTGTTGTTTATCAAAATCAACCGTCGCTAACCACCTGTCTTTATTATCCCAAGCACCGAGCATCACTGCGACTTGAGAGCCGTCACTATTCCATTGAATAGCAGATTGACTCCAGCCCCATGTGTCGATCAGGTTGATATCACGTGGGGCTTTTTCACTCTTATATGATTCGCCTTTTGCCTTAGCATTTTCGCGTTTCACCTCGGCTAGTACATCTTCATCAAAGCCCGGCAAAGTATCATAGCTTAGCGTGACTTGCTCTGATTTTACTAAATCAATGAAAATCACATCAGAACTCATTGGTTTAGTGTCTGCAACGCGGCGACGAGCTTTTACCGGATCAATGTCACCGTTTTGACTGACGTAGTTAGGCATGATGTCAGAGTCGGAACGACTCGGTTTATCGTCTGTGATCACAGCGATTAACTTATCGCCAGTAGGTGCAAGGCTAACTGAGATAAGCGTTTTTCCTTTACCAAGATAAAACTGGTTATCTTGAATGCTTGCGTTATTCGCTTCTATCTCTTGATTTCTCGCTTCTCGATCTTTGCTGTTTTTGTGCGTTAGCGCGACGAATTGAATAAGCTTATGTTGCTGCTCAGCGATATATCCACTTGGCTCTTTTACCCCTTCAGGCTTATCCGCTAAATGTAACTTTACCAGTTCTTTCGTTAAGCCAGTGGCTAAATCAAACGCAAACAGCGTATTGCCTGAACGGTAAGCTAATCGGTTATCGCTTAAGAATTGCGGTGCATACTCATAGTTCGACGAATGAGTAACTTGTATTAAAGCGCCAGACTTCAGGTTTTTAACGAATATGTTGCCCTTAAATTCATAAGATTGTAGCGTCCGCTCTTTATTATAAATCGCGTTTGCAGCACCAACGGCATGTAAATCTGACAGCGAAACCGCTTCGCTTGTTTGTGCGCTACTGACTTTAAATAGATCTCTTAACTCTGAACCAGCTTGCTTACGCTTATAGAAAACGGTTTTGCTATCGGCCCCCCAATACGCGCCTTCTGGTTGTCTTCCCAGCCAGTCAGGGTGCGCCATTGCTTGTTTTAAGGTGATCTGCTCACCACCGAAATCAACGGGAGTAGCAACGACTTGTGGGACTGGTGAGTTGGTTTCAACTTGTTGTGGTTTTGGGCTTACTTCAGTGGTCTGACAACCAGAAAGGAATAAACCTGAAGCGACAGCCATCGAGATAAGAGAGAGTTTCAACATGTGACTTTCTTATAATAGTTAAATTTGCCTAATTTAAGCAGAAAGCCAGCGGAATATCGACAGATTTAAGATTAAAAGCACAATGGGTGGGACAAAAAAAGGCCAGCATAGGGATGCTGGCCAAATACTCTCTGCGCTCACATAGTCGTTGATGGACAACGAGTATGAAATGAGGCCTATCCGCGCCTCACGATAGTAGACCGCACTATCAGAAAAGAGTTCCAAAAATAACAGTAAAAAAATTAAATTTTTTATATCCAACCTGAGCTCTGTTATAAATAATGAGTTAACTCAATAATTATCATAAGCTTAGGTTTTTAGTTAACAATGGACCTTTATTCGCTAAAAACAGTAGTACTAATTCAAAATTAATTGTTGGGCGGTTTCCATGACCCCAGGGTAATCTGCTTCTGGCAAGATTTCAGCAAGCTCTGCTAGTGCTTCACCTAACTTATGAAGTGAGTCAGCTGAAACGTTGATATGCCCCATTTTTCTGCCCGGTTTTGCATTTTTACCATACCAATGGCTGGTTGTCCCTGAAACAGCAAGAACTTGCGATGGAATGTGATTTTGCCCTAAAACATTAATCATCGCGGTTGGGCGAAGCAATCTTGTATCGCCAATTGGTAAGCCAGCAACGGCACGAATATGGTTTTCAAATTGGCTTACATGGGCGCCTTGTTGAGACCAATGTCCTGAGTTATGTACCCTAGGGGCTATTTCATTAACCAATAATTGACCTTCAACATCGAAAAATTCAATAGCAAGTACACCAACATAGTCAAGTGCATTCGCGAGTTTTGCAAATGCATCTTCCGCTTGCGCTTGAATATTAGCTTTTTCTTTCCCTGCAATAGATAGAGTCAGTACACCATTAGTGTGCTGGTTTTCAGTCAGCGGATAAATTTTACATTCACCATTTTTAGCGCGCACACCAATAATTGATACCTCACGATCAAACGGTATCATTTTTTCAGCAACGATGGAGTGTGGTTGTGCTTCAGTGCCTGCTTGCAAAAACTCGGACATTTCGGCCCAAATACTATCTATTTCAGACTCTGATTTTACTCGCCATTGCCCTTTCCCATCATAGCCTGCCTGACAGGTCTTAACGACCAAAGGCATGCCTAACTCATCAATCGCTGTGAGGAAATGCACTTTATCAGTAATGATTTTGAAAGGAGCACAAGGCACAGATGTTTTATCTAGTAGCGCTTTTTCTTTCGCGCGGTCACCGCCAGTGGCTATTGCTTCTGCGCCAGGATAGAACTTACCGCTTTGTTCGCAAAGCGCTAAAATATCATGTGGAATATGTTCAAATTCGGCAGTGATGGCATCAGCCTTGTCAATGGCTTGTTGTAATGACTCTGGTGTTGTTGCAAAGGTAACGGGGTTTATTACCGTTTGGCTGCCAACATCATAAGCCAACACTTTTATATCAAGATGAGTTGACGATAGACTCATCATACGGGCTAATTGTCCCGCCCCTAAAACAAGAATATTCATGTTATTTCGCAGGATCTGGATTAGCTAGTACAGTTTCTGTTTGTTCTTTTCTGAACGCTTCTACTTTTGCAAAAATTTCTGGCTGCTGACAACCTAAAATTTGAGCAGCTAGCAAACCTGCGTTTGCAGCACCAGCGTCGCCAATTGCTAACGTACCTACCGCAACACCTTTAGGCATTTGGCAAATTGACAGCAATGAGTCCACGCCATTAAGCGTTTTTGATTTTACAGGAACGCCAAGTACAGGCAGGCTTGTGAATGCTGCCGCCATACCCGGTAGGTGTGCAGCACCGCCAGCACCGGCAATGATAACTTTGATCCCACGTTCTGCTGCTGTCGAAGCATAATCCGCTAAAAGCTGTGGAGTACGGTGAGCTGAAACCACTTTAGTTTCATAATCAATACCAAATTTATCTAACATTTCAGCTGCATGTTGCATTGTAGGCCAGTCTGATTTTGAGCCCATAATGATGCCAACGGTCATAATAATTCCTCGACTAATTTTGAACGATACAGGGCTAAGGTCCTTCACACCTTAGCTGCGGGCATTATACCTGAGTTCGTCTTTAATGCGAAGAATCAACTTATTGCAATTATCACGCGAGGGCACCCTGAGTTATTTAGACACCACCAATTCTTCAATACTTAATGCTTTCGCACGCTTAAAGTGAGAGAAAAACGTTTTAGGACCCATAATTAGGCATAGCACCGCCAGACCTCCAGGGATCAGCACCATTTTTAAAGCTGGGCCAAGAATATAGCTGTAAAAGAAGATAAAAGGGACGAACAGAATGTATCCGATGAATAAGCTCAAATATTGCATAACAACTCCTATTGAAATTTAATGAGCACGCTCAATTATAATAATGAGCGCGCTCATTATTTGCAAACTTTATCTCTTAAATAATCTGAAATTGTGCTACACTCCTAGCGCAGATAGAAAGGTAACCATATGAAAAAAAGAGAAATTACGTACAATAAAATTCTCCGCGTTAGTTGGCAGCTCTTTCAAGACAATGGGTTTGAAAACACGACCACTCGGCAAATTGCCCAAGCGGCAAACGTGGCAACGGGAACGGTTTTCTCTCACTTCCCCACTAAGCTCGATATGCTTAAAGTTGCAATGCATAATCAAATAGATGAGCTAATTAATGAAGCGAAAACATCAGATAAGCAGCATAGTGCCAGCTTAAAGTTACACCACTATGCAAAGTATTTATTTGCTTTTTATCTTAGCAATAGAGATTTCAGTAAAGAGCTGCTTTGTGGGATTATTTGGCATAGCGAATTCTTCACGGCACAACTTAATTTGTTTAAACACTTGTTATTCAGTGAGCAGGAATACAATGAATTGAAAGCAACCGTTATGATGGACTGCTACTTTATGACCTTATTAGAAGGGTTAAGCAATGAACGTAGCTCTGTTGATCAAATGCTGCATTCCTTATCTCAGAAATTGAAATTGGTTAGCCAACAACCTGTATGATGTGTTCTTTTAAAATATTCATACGAATTTACTTGTGCTTTTGAGCTTCTGACCATATAAAGCATGTAGGACTAATGTAATAAGCAAGTGCTTGGGAAAAGTTACTTAGTTCCTTATTTTTGTCTAACGAGGTCAAAATGAAACGCGTCATCTTATTCCTTATCACTAACTTAGCAGTGATGCTTGTGTTAGGGATCGTGTTATCTATCCTAATGTCTGTATTTGGTATTTCTAGCCGAAGCTATACAGGCATAATGGTCATTGCTGCCGTATTTGGATTCGGTGGTTCTTTTATCTCTCTTTACATGTCTAAGTGGATTGCAAAGAAATCTACAGGTGCCCATGTTATTGAGCAACCACGAAATGAAACAGAACATTGGTTAGTTTCTACTGTCGCAGAGCAAGCTAAAAAAGCAGGAATTGCAATGCCAGAAGTTGCGATTTATGACAGTCCTGAAATGAATGCTTTTGCAACCGGACCGAGTAAAAATAACAGCTTAGTTGCTGTAAGTACTGGCCTACTCCACAACATGAATCAAGACCAGGCGGAAGCTGTCCTGGCGCATGAAGTGTCGCACGTGGCGAATGGTGACATGGTTACACTTACCTTGATACAAGGTGTTGTAAATACCTTTGTGATATTCTTCGCTAAAGTATTGGCCGGTATTGTTGACAACTTCTTGAATAGCGATGAAGAAGAATCAGGTGGAAGCTGGACATATTTTATCTTTGATATGATATTCCAGATCCTCTTTGGTATTTTGGCTTCTGTTGTTGTCGCTTACTTTAGTCGTAAACGAGAATTCGCAGCGGATAAAGGTGCAGCGGATTTAGTCGGTGCGCAAAAGATGCGTTCAGCGCTAGAGCGTTTGAAGCACAACCATGAATCGCAATTAGAAGGCTCAATGATGGCTTTTGGTATTGCTTCAGGTAAGTCTATTGCAGACTTCTTTGCTTCTCACCCGCCACTAGATGAAAGAATTAGAGCACTTTCGTAGCGCTTTTCACATTCGTACTAGGGCAACGATTAAGTTGCCCTTTTTTATACCTCAATTTTATACAGATTACTTCCAACAGCGCTAAACCCTAAACGCTTGAGTAGATTTAATGAGCGGTGATTATCAGCCGATACATGCGCCAAAATCACATTGAGCTCAAACTCAATTTGGCTTTTGTTTGCAAATAGACAACATAATGCCTCAAACATCACGCCTTTCCCCCAATAATCAGGCATTAACTCATAGCCAACATGTAGGCCCTCAATATCACCGTCTTCATGATAGAAACCAATACAACCAATCACCGCTTTAGTGCTTTTACACACAAGGCAAAAACGTCCACCTATACCTTCATATTGACGCTCAATATCCATTTGGATCATACATTTAAGATCTATTTCAGTGAGGTTATCGCCGTAATCGTTATGCGCTTTTACCAGCGGTAAATTAAGTAGCGTTAATAACTGCGGATTATCTTTGTGCCTTATAGGCCTGATGACTAGCCTTGGTGTTTCAAATTCCATAAAATGCTCAGGTCTATGTGTCTGCCGCCATGGTAGCACTTATTGCAGCAAATGCATCTTTCAATATTATGATCGCTTGCATTGCTTTATAAATTAGTATTTTTGGAGAATGAATATGAGTCAAGAGTTCACTGTTATCCCCCCAACGACAAAGGTTTACTGCCCACAAAGAGGTGAAGGCTGGACTTTAACGGGCATTACAGGGATCGATGAAAATGCATCAGTAATGTTCTCTGGCGTGCGCTATACCATCTCAGCAAAAGAAATCGTTGAGTCATTATTACCAAACTTCAAAAATAGGCAAGAATCAAACAATTAGTACTTTTTGACTATTTAACTGTTGTAAAAGTGTAAATTATGATCAATTATAGCGTTAGATTGCAAAGTCAATAATGGAAGCGCCCGCCTTAAAGGATTAAGTCATCGCATTAGGTTGGACTTAATTGCGAAGACATTGCTTTGTGTTGTTTTAAGTTACAGGACGTAAACTTTTTAGGGTTCCTGCTATGTTAAAAGCATCACTCACAACACTTGGTTTACTCTCAACATTAATTTCCACATACACCTATGCAGATAGTTGCCCAGGTCAGGTTTTTGGTATTAACGCTGGCCGCGGCGATATTGGTATTTTGTTTGGCCTAGATGAAGGTGCAGGACAAGCCAGCGCCAATAGTTTAGCCGCTTTTAGCTCGGCAGCACTCGCCTATGATACTAGCAGTGCACGTTGGTACTATGCATCCGCACCAAGGCCAATCGATTATAAGGTTGATACCAGTAGCCTCAATTTACCAGCCGATGCTGACATTCCTATTGAAGGAAATAGATATCGTTATGTTCAACTGGCATATTTTGACGGTAGCAGTCATACCATTGTGGGCAGAACAGCATATTTGGTAGGATTAGCTTATGACAGCGTTAATGATAGACTCATCGGAACGAGCTACGATTCTATTTACAGCATAGATAAAAACACAGGCGACGCGACTAAGCTCTCGGATCTCCCCTCATTGGCAGGAAAATACCGCGGCGATCTTGAGTTTTATAATGGTCGCTTGATTCTAGTCACGAGTGCAGCCATCTACCAAGTTAATACCAACGACTTTTCTGTGACTAAATTATCTGATCACGACTTAACTGCCGTTACAGGGGCAAGCCTTAATAGTAACGGAGAGCTTATTATCAGTCGCGTTATCATTAATGACGCTGGACACACCAATAGAAGCGCGATTTATAAGTTAAACCCAGATACGGGAAGCACCTGTTATATCAACGCATTACCAGTAAGATTAAATGACCTCGCATATAACCCAAATGGCAGTAGCACATGTTATACCGTTTCTGGTTGCGGCGGTACACCAACCCCTCCTTCTCCACCGTCTTTTGCGTTAACGAGTATTGAAAACGCGGTTTATGAGGGAAGTAACCTTAGCTATCAAATTACCTTAAGTAAAGCCTTCGAGCAGGATGTCAGCTTTTCGGTGGCAGTCAATGATGTGACAACGCAATCAGATGACTACGTAGCACCACCTACCTCATTGGTAATTCCTGCTGGCAGCACAACTGCTACCATTCAAATAGCAACAATAGACGATACTGAGTACACTGGCGATCGGGAACTCTCTTTGAGCGTAACAGGCGTGAGCAATACCTCAGGCAATGAAACCCTGTCAGGAAACATACTCGACAATGAAACCGCATGTGTGCCTGACAACTACACGCGGATCAATTATGCGTTCGTCAGAGAAGACTCGCTATTCAATAATGACTGGGGTATCAAAGTAAATGGCCAATATATTAAATTGCTTGATGAGTACGGCAGTGCCGGCAGCTATGACATCCTTCAAGGACAATCCTTTACCTATGTGCTCGCAATTGATGGTAACAGCAATGCTCTATCAACCAAGTACCAAGTCTCAGGTACCAACCAACGTTGGGAAGATCAAAACGATAATGATTACAATGACTTCGAGGTCAGTGTGACAACACAAACCATTCAAAAAGGTTGTAACTAACAGACTCAAAGCGGCTTACTACCTTTAGAAGCCGCTTTGTTTAGTTCTAACTGGTACCTGATTTTAGCTCAAACAACTCTAATAACGCTGAGCGAAGCTGTAGCTTTGGTGTGCCCTCACTGTAAGGCGCTGTTGCAAGCAGCGGACAGTCTAGACGAAGCTTTAAACTTTCAAGGTTTTCTTCAAATACAGACATCTCAGGGTCAATCTGGTTTGCAATCCACCCAACCAAATTCAGTCCTTTTTGCTTGATAGATTCTGCCGTTAAAAACGCATGGTTCAAACAACCTAGCTTCATGCCAACCACTAAAATTACGGGAAGTTGTGCTCTGACGACCCAATCATACAGATATTCATTGTCGTTAATGGGCAATGCCCAGCCACCTGCACCTTCACATAGAATATACTCTGCGCCCAGTTGCTGAATTTCACTAAAGCGCTCGTGTAGCTTATCGACTGTGATGTCAACATTTACCTGCTTGGCTGCAATATGCGGGGCAATTGGCGGTGCAAAACAAAATGGGTTCACTTGCTCGTAAGTACCGTGCACCGTCGCAGCTTCCATTAAACTGATAGCATCCACATTCACTAGTTCACCAAATGCCTCTTCAGCATCTGCCGCAATCGGCTTAAAGCCAAAAGCTTTTTTACCGTGCTTGGCCAACAGTTTTAGTAATAAAGTAGAAATATAGGTTTTACCTACCTCAGTGTCGGTCCCAGTTACAAAATATTCTTGATTCATTTCCTTAACTCCAAAAATCCGACTTGATAACTTACATCAAAACCAGTTTCACTCTCAGGGTAGCTGCTCAGCAGCTGAGCGTAGGCTGATTTGCCTAACAAACCTTGTCGGCGAGAAGCAGTTTTTACATCGTTGGCACCGATATTTTTTACCGAGCGCAACGCTTTTAACGGTGTGTCATAACTATCAATCAATAACGCTTCATCCGCCCAAGTCACTTCGAATCCGGCCTGTAGCGCAAAAGATTTAAGTGCAGACAGCGAATAAAATGAATTGATATGGCCACACTCATCGATGGCTCGCCATGCGCTATCGATTTCGTTTAACGAGCCGTCAAGCACTGAGCTTAGCAACACTCGTCCTTCTTTTTTTAGTACTTCATACAACTGCGCAAACAACGCTTGCGGGGAATTAGACCACTGAATTGCAAAATTACTAAAGACTAAGTCGATACAATTTGACTGAATAGCGAGTTTATCCATATCACAGCAAACACTATTTGTCGTATTTTCAGCGCTTGCCAACATAGCCAAGCTAAGATCCGCTCCAACATAATGATTCGTGAAGGCGTTTAATCTATGAAAGTTTTCATGTGGCCCGCATCCTAAATCGAGCAACCTAGGAAACATACGCACCGCACCAAGCTCGCTATTTTGCTGTGTTAAACGTGAAAAGAGTACATCTGCGGCCTGTTTTTGTACGTTGGCGTGTTGAGAGTATGATTGCGCGGCTTTTGAAAAGCACTTTGCTGTTTGCGTCTTTTGTGCTTTGCTCATGCTCCCTCCACTAAGGCCGAAACTAAATTGTCTATATCTTCGTGACTGTGCTGTGCCGTTATTGTTATTCGCAATCTTGCGGTATTTTGCGGCACAGTTGGTGGCCTAATAGCCCCAACCCAAAGCCCCTTTTCCTTTAGCTTATGTTGCACCGTTAATACGTTTTCGCTGCTACCATACACAAGAGGCTGTATGGCCGTATCACTTGGAATGGGAGATAAGTTGGTTTGTGCAACTAACGATTTAAAATAGTCGATGTTTGCTTGTAATTTGTGTCTCGCTTCAGATGCAGCAAGCAACTTATTCAATTGGTATAATGCAACGCTTGCCATAATAGGCGACAACGCCGTTGTATAGATAAACTCACGATTAAATTGCGTCATGTAATTTATCACATCATGACTCGCTAATACCGCAGCTCCTTGACAGCCCATCGCTTTGCCAAAAGTGATCACCAAAATTTCAGGTTTAATGCCGCTTTCAATTGTGCCAAGTCCTTGCGCTCCAACAACACCAAACGCATGAGCATCGTCGACCATCAACCACGCAGAATGAGACTTAGCCAGCACACTGATTTCAGATACTGGCGCTTTGTCTCCATCCATAGAAAACACCCCTTCAGTCACGATGAGTTTACTGTCGGCTTTGGTTTTTTCTAATCGAGACCTTAAGTGCGTCAAATCGTTGTGATTAAAACGAACAAACTTAGCGCTGCCCGCTAAACCACCGTCCAACAGGCTGGCGTGGTTGAGCTTGTCTTGGAACACCGCAGCGCTTAATTGCTTTTCTTGGGACGTGAACAATGCCTTTAACACACTGGTATTAGCAGCAAAACCGCTTGGAAATAACAGTGCTGCATCATAACCCAAAACGCTACAAAGCTTATCTTCTAGCTGACGATGAATATCAAGATAACCCGTAACAAGCGCCGAACTTCGGCTTCCGGCTTCAGTGCATGCGAGCGTGTTAAACTCCAACGAGTCTGCAAGCCCTAGGTAATCATTACTAGCAAAGTTAATATATTGCTGATCAGCAACTTTTATTCTACTTGCAGACGCCTTTTCAACCACAATGCGCTTTCTTAGCAACCCTTCAGCGTGACGGGCTGCTAAGGCAGATTGAATATACTCAAACGACATTGATTAGTTGGCTTCGTAAAATAGCTCTGATGTCGCTTTATCTGCAATTGCAGAGCTTAACGATGCCTCATAGGCTTCATCCGAATAATCTTCACGTTTTTCAGGGTTCATCCCAAGTTTTCTGATGAGATTCATATCGGCGTCTGCTTCTGGGTTTTCCGTGGTTAATAGCTTATCACCATAGAAAATTGAGTTAGCACCAGCGAAGAAACACATAGACTGCATCTGTTCATTCATCGCCGTTCTACCTGCTGATAAACGCACGTAACTGTGTGGCATCATGATACGCGCAACCGCAATAGTACGGATAAATTCAAAGTGATCGAGGTCATCAACATTTTCAAGCGGCGTACCTTTAACTTTAACAAGCATATTAATCGGTACACTTTCTGGTTGTTTTGGCAGGTTTGCTAATTGGATCAGCAAGCCATAACGATCAGATGCCTGCTCTCCCATTCCTACAATACCACCAGAGCACACTTTCATTCCTGCATCTCTGACGTGATCAAGGGTATCAAGTCTATCTTGATACGTTCTTGTCGTGATAATTTGCTCGTAGTATTCAGGCGAGGTGTCCAAATTATGGTTGTAATAATCAAGGCCCGCTTCTCTTAGCGTATGCGCTTTTTGATTATCCAATTTACCCAAAGTCATACAGGTTTCTAGGCCTAGCTCTTTAACTTCTTTCACCATTTTGGCGATATAAGGCATATCTCTGTCTTTTGGATCAGACCAAGCGGCGCCCATACAAAAACGCGTCGCGCCCTTTTCTTTCGCCAACTTAGCTTGAGTTACAACCTTTTCCACTTCCATCAAACGCTCACGTTCAAGATCCGTTTTGTAATGACCTGACTGAGGGCAGTATTTGCAATCTTCAGGACAGGCACCCGTTTTGATAGACAGCAAAGTGGAGATTTGAACTTCATTGGGATTGAAGTTTTTGCGGTGAATACTTGCTGCATAAAAAAGTAAGTCGTTAAAAGGCATGGTGAACAGTGTTTTTACTTCTTCATGTGTCCAATCGTGTCTTAGCGCGCCTAATTCCATATTTTCATTCTCTTTTTATTCTTGCCTAAATTTACAACACGAGTATCTTCTAATGATTAAATTTAGCGCAGTCAAACTGACGGTGATTGGCTTAGTCTACTTCTTAGCTTAGTATTGTCAACGTTACATGCGCTCACAAGGTTTACAAATGAACAATAAACACACAATCGATATCGAATTTGATCGCAAGCATATATGGCACCCCTATACATCGATGATTGACCCTCTGCCCGTCTATCCAGCTGCAAGAACATTCGAGAACAAAATTGAGCTTGAAACTGGCGAAACTCTCATTGACGGTATGGCATCCTGGTGGAGTGCTGTGCATGGTTATGGTCATCCAGAAATAATCGCTGCGATAAAAAATCAAGCAGACACGATGAGCCATGTCATGTTTGGGGGGCTAACTCATCAGCCTGCCGTGGAGTTATGCAAACTACTTGTGGAGCTAACTCCAGCTCCACTTAATCGAGTATTTCTAGCCGACGGCGGCTCAGTCAGTGTTGAAGTTGCAATCAAAATGGCGATCCAATATTGGTTGAGTAAAGGCAAAAAAAACAAAACCCAAATAATGACAGCCAAAAAAGGTTACCACGGAGATACATTTGCGGCGATGAGCGTTTGCGATCCTGTGAATTCGATGCATGCCATGTACCAAGGTTTTTTACCCGAGCAGGTGTTTGTCGATGCCCCTAGAAGTGAGTTTTACGGCAGCCAAAGTCAAGATGAACTTAACGCGTTAGAAAAAGCATTTGCCGCTCATCATGAAAAGGTCGCGGCATTTATCATCGAACCAATAGTGCAAAATGCGGGCGGCATGAACTTCTACCACCCTGAATATCTCAAGGCGCTTCGAGCGCTATGCGATAAGTATGAGGTGCTACTAATTTTAGATGAAATTGCGACTGGGTTTGGCCGTACAGGTAGAATGTTTGCCTGTGAACATGCAGATATCGCACCGGACATTATGTGTGTTGGCAAAGCACTTACTGGCGGAAACATGACGCTCGCGGCCACTTTGACAACAGGAGAAGTGGCTTTAGGTATTAGCCAAGGCGAAGCGAAAGTATTAATGCACGGACCAACTTTTATGGGAAATCCGCTGGCGTGTGCCGCCGCTGTAGCTAGTTTAACCATCTTAAAGCGCCAAGAAACACTAGCCAATATTGAACGAGTCGCGAGCGCGCTTAACGCACTCAAGCGCTGTCTTAATCTAAGTGCAGTCACAGATGTTAGAGTCCTTGGTGCAATTGGCGTGGTGGAGGTAGAAAGGGTTGTTGATGTTGCAAAAATCCAAAAATTCTTCATTCAACAAGGTGTATGGATAAGACCTTTTGGCAAGCTAATTTATATTATGCCGCCTTATATCACCTCAAATGAAGAGATTGAAACACTCACTGACGCGATTTACGCTGCCATTAAAGGCGAACACTTCTAAACACATTAAATTTGGGGTTAGGTCTATTTCATGACCTAATTCCAACAATGTAATCTAAAACGGTGGCGCATAATCAGCAAAATTGCGTTATTTTGAACTTTCCTCGCTTTGTACCTGAAATGATATCAATGACATGTTACCATGGTGGTTTTTATCATTAGCAAGTGAGAAAAGAGACATATTATCTATGCAGCAAACCGTCAAATTGCAGCCAGCTGAAGCTTATCAGCCTCCTCGTTTTACCGTTTACCAACATCGCCAAATCGATAAGATTGAGCAATTGGATAAACTACCTGAACATCTTCGCTTTCAAATGAAAGTCGTCGCCAATGTATTCCCTTTTCGCGTTAATAACTTTGTCATTGAAGAGCTCATCGATTGGGATAAAGTGCCTAATGACCCTGTTTTTCAGTTAACTTTCCCACAACGCGGTATGTTGGATGACGAGTCTTACGAGCAAATGGCCGACTTGTTAAGTCGCGAACATACACCAGAAGAAGTGTTTAACCTTGCAACCAAAATTCGTCAAAAGTTAAACCCGCACCCAGCGGGTCAAATGGAAAAAAATGTTCCTGAGTATGAAGGTGAACGCGTAGACGGCATCCAGCACAAATATAAAGAAACTGTGTTGTTTTTCCCGTCTCAAGGACAATACTGCCACTCATATTGCACTTTCTGCTTCCGCTGGGCACAGTTTGTTGGAAAAGCAACTCGCTTCAATAATAACGACGCCGAACTGCTCCACAACTACTTGGCCGAACACACTGAAGTGACCGATCTATTGATGACTGGTGGCGATCCTATGGTAATGCGCACCGTTAAATTGCGTAAATACCTGGAGGCACTAAAAGAGCCAAGGTTTGACCATATTCGCACCATCAGGATCGGCACTAAATCTCTCACTTTTTGGCCATTTAGATACGTCACCGATCCGGACGCACAAGAGTTGTTAGCCTTACTAAAAGAGCTGGTCGATGCCGGAAAGCATGTGTCAATCATGGCACACGTTAACCACAAACAAGAACTGCGTACTGAAGTCACACGTGAAGCGATTAAACTTATCCGCAAAACTGGGGCACAGATCAGAACACAAGCACCACTTCTAAATAATATAAACGTAGACGCTGATATGTGGGCTGACATGTGGAAAGAGCAAACACAGCTTGGCATGATCCCCTACTACATGTTTATCGAGCGTGATACCGGCGCTAAGCGTTACTTTGAAATCCCGTTACACAAAACGTGGGAAACATTCCGTGAAGCTTACAAGCAAGTCTCTGGTGTGAGCCGCACAGTTCGAGGCCCTTCAATGAGTGCAGGTCCTGGAAAAGTTGAAGTGTCTGGCGTGACAGAAGTCGCAGGTGAAAAGGTGTTTGTGCTGCGCTTTATTCAAGCACGAAACCCAGACTGGGTGCAGCGTCCGTTCTTTGCCAAGTTCGACGAAAATGCCCACTGGCTGGATGACTTAAAACCTGCATTTGGCGAAGAGAAGTTTTTCTGGCAGGACGAGTACGACGCCATGTAAATGTAAAAACATCAAAAAAGCCAGCAAATTGCTGGCTTTTATTTTATCTGGCGCATTTAAATAACCTGAGGTTTAGATTAGAGGTGGGCTAACTCATTGCTTTTAATATTAAGTATAATTATTTCCTTATCTAGCCAGAGCGTTTTGCGGATAACTGGCTGTTAAAAGCATTAATTTGAATAAGTCTTAACTGTATCTATCAGGTTTAATTACTGGGCGCGAATTCAACTCCGAAGCGCACCACTCGCTAAATTAAGCTGCTTTACGTAATTCATTGAATACTACAGCAGGCTGATTATATCCTAAACACTTTCTCGGTCTGGCATTTAATGTCCGCTCAATATCAGCAATCTGCTTGTCCGTTACAGTCCGTAAATCAGTACCTTTCTTGATGTACTGGCGCAGCAGCCCGTTGAAATTTTCATTCAGCCCACGCTCCCATGATGAGTATGGATTAGCGAAGTAAATATCTGTTTTCAACTTCTCTGCAACCCGCTCGTGATCACAGAATTCACTTCCATTGTCCGCAGTGATGGTCCGGACTTGGCCGCGATACCGCCACAGCATTCCTATCATTGCTCGGCTAACATCAATAGCACTCTTTGCTGGCACTTTACGTAGTCGCTCCTGAAACCAGTTTAATTTATTGAATTACTTGAAGATCTAAACGATCTTACTACCCTCTAATTGCAACTTTTTTGAATCACACAACCAAAACATTGCAATTTGAGTGTAAAAATGAAACCAAAACCAACCATACAAACACCACAAAAGCACCTGTTTCAAATCGAGCTTATTGATATTGTTTCACCCCGTCATGAGCTAGTGAAGCTAGCAAAACTCATTGATTGGCAGCGCCTAGAGATTGAATTTAAACAGCACTATGGCGATAAAGGCGCTGACGCCAAGCCTATTCGTCTACTTGCGGGCCTCGAATACCTGAAACAAATTCACAAACTGTCTGACGAAAACACGGTGGCCATGTGGTGCGAAAACCCCTATTGGCAATATTTTTGTGGCATGCAGTTTTTTACGCATGAGCCGCCTTGCGATCCCAGTTCGATGACACGCTTTCGCAAGCGAATTGGTGAGGATGGTGTTGAGTTAATGCTGTCACTCACGGTAGATGCGGGCCTTAAAAGTAATACAATTAAGCCTTCAAGCTTGCGAGAAGTGGTCGTAGACAGTACCGTCATGGAGAAAAATATCGCCCATCCAACAGACAGTAAACTACTAGAAAAATGCCGCAATAAACTGGTTGGCTTCGCTAAGCAAGCTTGCATTGTGCTTAGGCAAAGTTATGAACGAGTAGGCCCTAAGGCCGCGCAAAAGGTGGCAAGTTATGCGCATGCCAAACAATTCAAACGCATGAAGAAGACACTGAAAAAACAGAAAAACTATCTCAGGCGAGTGATAAAAGACATCTTGAGAAAAATCACTGAGCAGCCAAGCCAGGCGTTTATCCATGCCCTACAACAGGCCGAGCGGCTGTTAAAGCAAGAAAAAACGAGT
>NZ_PNDS01000145.1 GCF_005886535.1 Pseudoalteromonas sp. S2755 | reverse complement strand
GCAAAGTAATTACGTTGGAAGACGTAGCGGAAGTCGAAGCAACCGATAGCACGGTTATTGATACGGACCTTAAAAATGAATCCCCCTCTCTTGGAGCTCATACTGGCAATAGTTATGTCGATTTATCAAATCGACATGATGGTGTTAGCTCGGTTTATCAATCAGAGTCTGCTATTACTGAGCCTATAGCAGAGAAGTACAACGAAAGTGAAGCTGTAAGCCCTAGTTCTGGAGGAGTGTTTGCGGTGGCTGCTGGCATAATATCTATTATGTTAGTTGGTTACTTTTTACTGGTTTAGTATTGCTGACGCAGTACCAAGAAGTCGTTCGACTAAAAAGGAGTTTTTTAATGAGTTATAACGTCGTTGCGTATCAAGTTGATGCAGAAAAATTAAAAGCAGTGTGGGGAAGTAAAGATCAGCAATTTTTGGATAGGTTTTTATCCAAATATCGAGATGAAATTGCAGGGCAAGAAGAAGAGCTGGATGTTAAGGGATATGCCGCTTGCATGGCGAATATTATAAATGGAACGAGTACAGATGAGGACGACGAAGACAACTTTATTTACGGTTATCTATATGAAATGCTGTGCCAAGAATTTGGTGAGATGGTTCGCCATGATGACTTTCTAGACATAATGGAAGATGTGACGCCATCTAATCATAAAGCATTTATTCCTATCCCCAAAAACGATGACTGGCCTGAATTCTACAGCGTCCCTCTTGAAGAGTTAGAGCAGGGTCGACAGGTCTTTCTTGGCAGTGACGAACCATACACTAAAGAAACTTCCTATATAGAAACGGTAAACTTCATTTTCGATACAGCAGTTCAAAACCATAAAGCTTTGGTTTTCTTTGGTTATTGATTTGCGGTTTCAATCTACCGATTAAAATCTTTACAATAAATACGGCGCTATTTGGAGCAGTGCTGACAGCCTCTAGATAAAAAGGCAATGAGTAATAATAATCTAGCCATAGTCAGTATTCCTTGAGTTTAAGTAATCATGTTGATGTGGCCAGAATAGAAAAAGAAACTTTCTCGAAATTTACAGCTCAGTAATTAATCATATAAACACAAAATTCCTTGGTTCTTATTGCCGTGATGACTGCAAAAGCTTAGTATCAGGTAACTTCGCAAGCGTTTGAGTGCTTGGTGTATAAGAATCAAAACCGATTTGCTGAATAATTTGTTATGAAACACACCGCGTAAATAACGATAAAGTGAAATACTATTCGGTAATCTAAAAAGAATAAAAGGCTAAACAATGAGTGAAGAACAGAACCAACCGCAGCAAGAGGCGTTAACACCAGAACAGCAGCACCAAAGATCAATACAATGGCAACGTAGCTGCGTGCAATCTGCACAAAAACATCTCGCGGATAAAGGCGTGTTACCGCAAAGTATTATTGAAAAAGAATGTCGTTATATTGAGCCGTTGGTCGCGCTTTGGAAAATCAAAGGTCAAAATGGCAAAAAGTATTGGGTGATCACAGGCAATCTACCGACGGATCATATTGAGGCATCAGCCGCCGCTACACCCCGTGAAGCACTGCGCTATTTTTCGTTCCATTGGCAAATGAAAGCAGAAGAAATTATGTCTGCAAAGCCAGTAGAAAAAACACAAGCCCAGTTTGCTAATCTACTAGTAAACCGAGCTCACGGCCTATATGACCTTTTCGCTAAAGATGAACTTTGGGCTAATGAAGCATCGTAAATGGGTCGGTTTTAAGTGATTGAATAGGGCATTTCAAGCGCTGTCTTGGAATGCCTGCTTCCATAAATACATGCCCATGTGTGGAAAACCCCGATTGTAAAAACTCGGGCACTTCATCCAAGATGCATTGGATAAAAACGTTATCAAAGCCTTTGTCTTTTGCCAAGTCAACAAGTCCCCCAATCAATGAGGCATAAGCTTCTCGATTACGGTGAGATTTGAATATCGCGATACGGCTTAACAAGCCGTCTTCACACAGTCGTCCTGTGCCAACTGGCCCGTCGAATTCGTCAATAATAATTAAGTGCTCAGCAGTGATATCCTGCTGATCAAACTCAACTTCTTTAGGAATGTGAAGTTCATAGACAAATACGCGCTCGCGTATCGCTTTGAGCTCCAATTTTTTGGTTTGCCAAGTTACCCTACTGATCCTATAACTCATACTGCCCCCATCTACAGATTACACCTGCATTCCCTGTTTAGCGACAAGCTAGAGCTTGCGAAAGCCCTGATTCACAAAGCTTTCGCGGCATATTGTTATTTTTGTGAACGCGGCTATCTTGTTCTAACAGGCTCTACTCCCAGCCCTCATCGAAGTCAGCATCAGCTGGATCACTGTCTTCAACGAAGTAGGTCCCATCATTAATCAGTTTAGTTAACGTTTGTTTAAATTCCAAACTATTTAATGCAGGAATTATTGCATTAAACTCAAACTCAACATGATCGCTTAGCTGCTTTATGGCATCTAAACAATGATGCTCTAATTCATAGTTTTCACCATTAACACTGAACAAAATATGATCGTCACAGATTTGATAAATAGCACGTACTCCACCAGCGCGATAAACCAATGGGTTATCTTTGGCGATCTCGAGAAGCTCCTCGGGATAAATTACGGGGTCTAATGGCGCGAGATCCATCTCATGTTTTGGTTCGCTGAGTGTTTTTCCGAGCCATTGACTGTATAGAGCCTTATCTTCAAGCAAAGCATTGAGCAGAGATTTTATCTGTTGTTGGTCATCGTAGGTTACTTCGCCAATAGACGCTCTGCGTTGTAATTCTGGATCGCTAAAACGGTGTTTTCCAGCTTCCACATCAATAATGTGGTCGGCAAAGCTAGAAAGCAAATCTTTTTGATCAGGCGCTCTAAAACCAACCGAATAGTTTAAAGCATCTTCAAGCGCGTAACCTTCGTGAGGACAAGCTGGTGGAATATATAAGATATCACCGGGTTCAAGGACTGCATCAATGACTGCTCCGAATTGCCCTACTTGTAATAAACTCTTGTTGCGCGCAAATTGCTTTAGGCTGTTGTCTTGTTTACCAACTCGCCAATGACGTTTACCTTGGCCTTGAATTATAAAGACATCATATTGATCTAAGTGTGGGCCAACGCCGCCGCCAGGCGTCGAAAAGCTGATCATCAAATCGTCTATGCGCCAATTTGGTATGAATCTAAACGCTTCTATTAATTGTGCGGCTTGTGGGTGCCAGTGATCAACGGCTTGGACCAATAGGGTGCTGTTACTATCGGTGAGTAAACCAAATTGTTCAAAAGGGCCGTGATGAGCTTCCCAGTTATCATTATGATTAGTAACAATTCGAGATTCTATGCATTCTTCAGTTGCAAGGCCGGCAAGTTCTTCTGGCTCAATTGGGTCTTCAAAGTCTCGGAATCCTTGCTTGATAAGTAGTGGCTTCTTTTGCCAATACTGGGCAAGAAATTGTTCGAAGGTAAGGTCATTTATTTGCAGTTGATACATAGGGAAATTCCAGTAATAAAAAAGCGAAAGAGTGCACTCTTTCGCTTATTCTATACCAAGTAGTAAAAAGCTGGTGTCGCTTTATACTTAGTTTAGTTCGTCAATGAACGCTTCAGCACGACCGATATAGTTTGCTGGCGTCATTTCTTTCATTTGTGCTTTTACTTCATTTGGCAAGTCCAGGTTATCGATGAACTCAGCCATGATTTCTTTGTTTACGCGTTTACCACGAGTAAGATCTTTTAGCTTTTCATATGGCTTTTCGATACCGTACTTACGCATTACCGTTTGGATTGGCTCTGCTAGTAGTTCCCAGTTATCATCAAGCTCAGCGAGTAAACGCTCAGCATTAACTTCTAACTTGCTAACGCCTTTTAGCGTTGCTTGATACGCGATAAGCGCATAACCCATACCAACACCTAAGTTACGTAAAACTGTTGAGTCAGTTAGGTCACGTTGCCAACGTGAAACAGGTAGCTTTTGTGCAAGATGCGCAAAGATAGCGTTAGCAATGCCAAGGTTACCTTCAGAGTTTTCAAAGTCGATAGGGTTAACTTTATGAGGCATTGTTGAAGAACCAATCTCACCAGCAATGGTTTTTTGCTTGAAGTGGTTTAGCGCGATATAACCCCAAACGTCGCGGTCAAAGTCAATTAAGATAGTATTGAAGCGTGCAATCGCATCAAATAGCTCAGCGATATAGTCATGCGGTTCGATTTGCGTTGTGAATGGGTTCCAAGTCAAACCTAGGCTTGATACAAAACGTTCACTGTGTGCATGCCAATCGTAATCTGGGTAAGCGCTTAGGTGAGCATTATAGTTACCAACGGCACCGTTGATTTTACCAAGCATTTGTACGTTAGCGATTTGCTGGCGTTGACGTTGCAGGCGAACATACACGTTTGCAAACTCTTTACCCATGGTTGATGGTGAAGCAGGTTGGCCGTGTGTACGAGTCATCATTGGAATTGACTTATACTCAACCGCTTTGTCTTTGATTGCGTTCAGTAGCTCGTCACAGTATGGCAGTAATACCGTGTCACGCGCTTCCGTTAGCATTAGGCCATGAGAAAGGTTGTTGATGTCCTCGGAGGTACATGCAAAATGAATAAACTCATTGACGGCATTTAGCTCGGTATTGCCAGCTACTTTTTCTTTAAGAAGGTATTCTACAGCTTTAACGTCGTGGTTAGTGGTGCGCTCAATCTCTTTTACGCGTGCTGCGTCTGCTTCGCTGAAGTTTTCAACGATGCTATCAAGAAGTGCGTTGGCTTCATCGCTGAAAGCAGGTACTTCTTTAATGGCGTCGCTGCTCGCTAGCGCTTGTAGCCAACGAACTTCTACGATGACGCGGTATTTGATCAAGCCAAATTCACTGAAGATGCTTCTCAGCTCTTTGGTCTTGCTACCATAGCGACCATCCACAGGAGAGATAGCGGTTAACGCTGAAAGCTCCATAATAACTCCTAACTATTTGTTTTTGAACGATACTTAGATAGTGGCATTAGAGCCACTACGAATTTTATACCAACTTGATTAATTAAGTGGTCTACTTTGAGGCGATAAAATCTAGTCGATAACACCGCTTCCGCATCCTGCTCACGCCAAGGTACCTACATCCATGTAGGCAAGGCAAAATTTTGCTATTTAGTGTTCTAAATAAAAAATTTTTAACGCTGTTAGCGTCAGATTTACTCCTTCAAATTGAGCAAGTATTAAGACAAATTGGTATTACATATAACTTTTTGCAGCAGTAATGATTTTCTTTTTCGCAAAAAAGAAATGACGACGTTTACCGCCGAGTTGGCGCCACAGTACTGCACTACGGATCCCCGCGAGTAATAGCGCCCGAATTTTTTGTTGTGTTGCTGTTTGTTTTAATAACTCAGGCTTACCGAAGACTTGGATCTTAGGACCAAGAGGGCTTATCACTTGACCGTAAATGTCGGCAAGTGCGGCAACAACTTGGCTTTCACAGATATCAAAGTGTAATAACTGGCGCTCAACTTGCTGAATTTTTTGCGCCAATAAATCAAGAGATTTGCTATCGTTACTTAGCACTCGCTCTAATTGCATCATCGCGCCAACATATTTAACCATTTCAACGTCTTTTTCGCCGCCAGCCGAGAGTTGTTCGATCAGCGTTCGGCAGCCTGTTTTGATGGCAAATTTGTCTGGGTAAACGTCCTCAGGACGTTCAGGAGAAGTGTTAATAATGCTTTTTAAAAAGCCCTCAACTTCATTCTCATTGAAGGTGCCGTAACGCGCACATTTTTGTACCAGTTTACTGATCTGACACATTGCCGCCAGAGGCATTACGTATTGGTTTTGCATTATTTAATCACCGACTCAATAATACCGCCGCCAAGGCACACGTCATTTGCGTAGAATACCGCAGATTGTCCAGGAGTTACGGCTTTTTGTGGTTCATCGAACAGTACACGTGCCATACCATCTTGGCCAACTAATAACGTACAAGGGATGTCGGTTTGGCGATAACGTGTTTTTACCGTGCAGCGAGTTGTACCTTGTGGGCCTACGCGGTCAACCCAATGTAGCTGATTTGCGTTTAAACCGTTGCTGAACAGGCGAGGGTGGTTTTTACCTTGACCAACAACCAGTACATTACGTTCGATATCTTTATCTACCACATACCAAGGTTCACCGTTGCCTTCTTTAGAACCACCAATTAATAGGCCCTTACGTTGACCTAGCGTGTGGTACATCAAGCCTTCATGCTCACCAACATGATTACCTTCACAATCTTCAATCACACCGGGCTGCGCGGGCAAAAATTTGGCAAGGAAGTCTTTAAATTTGCGCTCGCCGATAAAGCAGATCCCGGTTGAATCTTTTTTATCGTGCGTGATTAAGCCCTGGTCTTCTGCAATTTTACGCACTTCTGGCTTTTCAATTTCACCCACAGGGAAGAGTGTTTGTGCAATATGTTCATGGCTCAATGTGTAAAGGAAGTAGCTTTGATCTTTGTTCTCGTCATCTCCACGAAGCATAACGAATTTACCGTCACGCTCCGCTCGACGAACATAGTGGCCAGTTGCGATATAGTCCGCGCCTAACGCTTCTGCTGCAAACTGTAAAAAAGCTTTAAATTTGATTTCTTTGTTGCACATGATGTCTGGGTTTGGTGTACGGCCAGCCTTGTATTCTTCAAGGAAGTGTTCAAACACATTGTCCCAGTATTCAGCAGCAAAGTTCACGGTGTGTAGCTCAATACCTAACTTATCACACACTGCCTGAGCATCTTTTAGATCTTCAGCTGCTGCACAATATTCATCATTGTCATCTTCTTCCCAGTTCTTCATAAACAAGCCTTCTACTTGGTAGCCTTGTTGTTTTAAAAGGTAGGCAGATACTGAAGAATCTACACCGCCGGACATTCCGACAATGACTTTAATGTGACTATTATCGCTCATAATTTCGCTATTAATCTTAATGCTCAGATAGAAAGCGCTTATTATACTCAAATCTCTTTAAATTGCACGCCCGTGAGGTGTTAGAGCGCAGGAGAGAAGTCCTAGTAGAAAATGCTAAAGCACTCGATATTCACCGTTTTTAAGATCGCCCAGACTATATTTGCCTATTTGTGCGCGAATAAGTCTAAGCGTGGGGTGGCCAATATGTGCAGTCATACGACGGACTTGTCTATTACGTCCTTCTTTGATGGAAATAGAAAGCCAGGTTGTTGGAATATTTTTGCGCTCTCTAATCGGCGGATTACGTGACCAAACATTGGGCTCAGACATAACGTCTACTTTGGCAGGTAAAGTTGGACCATCTTTTAGTTCTACGCCATTTCTAAGCGCATTTAGGCTTTCGCTACTTGGCTCTCCTTCGACTTGAACCCAGTAGGTTTTATATGTTGATTTTCTAGGAGAAGTCAGGGTGTTTTGTAATTTACCGCAGTTAGTCAGTAGTAATAGCCCTTCGCTATCTCTATCCAAGCGACCTGCAGCATAGACATCTTTGATATCAATAAAATCAGCCAATGTTTGACGGTTTTGATCATCAGTAAACTGACACAAAACATCAAAGGGCTTATTAAATAAAACGACTTTTACTTGCTCTGGTGGTAGGGCGGGTTTTGACTGCCGATTAGTTATTGGCTTTTTTCGTGCTGTGGTATATCTAGAGAATGCGGGCCTATTTGCGTGTGATTTTCTTTTGTTATTTGTGTTGGCTCTACTACTTGTGCTCATCGCCACATTCCTAAGGTTCACGAAAAACGATATTTTAGCGCAATTGATCTCGAGTGTCGCCTGAAAGCAAAAAAGCGACCCTTGGGCCGCTTTTTGACTGTTATCCGAAGATTACAGAGATGCTAGGACATCGTTAAATACCACAGAAGGACGCATAGCTGCGAACGCTTTGTCGTCTTCTGGCTGGTAATAACCACCAACATCCATTGCTTGGCCTTGTGCTTCATTAAGTGCAGCAACAATATCTGCTTCTTTAGCTGTCAATTCTGCAGCAACATTTTCAAACTTAGCTTTAAGCTCTGCATCTTTGTCTTGCGCAGCCAGCTCCTGAGCCCAGTACATTGCAAGATAGAAATGACTACCACGGTTATCAAGCTCTTTCACTTTACGTGAAGGCGACTTATTTTCATCTAAGAATTTAGCCGTTGCTGCATCTAGTGTATCTGCGAGTACTTGTGCCTTAGCATTACCTGTTGTTTGGCTTAAATGCTCAAAAGAAGCAGCAAGTGCAAGGAATTCGCCTAGCGAATCCCAACGCAAGTGGTTTTCTTTTTCGAACTGTTGTACGTGTTTAGGCGCAGAACCACCCGCACCAGTTTCAAATAAGCCACCGCCATTCATTAGTGGAACGATAGATAGCATTTTCGCACTCGTTCCAAGCTCTAAAATTGGGAATAGGTCAGTTAAGTAATCACGTAATACGTTACCCGTTACTGAAATAGTATCTTCGCCTTTTTTCATGCGCTCTAGTGAGTATAGTGTTGCATCCACTGGTGCCTTGATTAAAATTTCAAGGCCATCAGTATCATGCTCAGGCAGATAAGCGTTTACCTTTTTGATAAGTTCAGCGTCGTGAGCACGCGCTTCATTTAACCAAAAAACTGCTGGTGTATTTGTCGCACGAGCGCGGTTAACCGCCAATTTTACCCAGTCTTTGATTGGTGCATCTTTCACCTGACACATGCGCCAGATGTCGCCTTCTTCTACTGAGTGTTCAAGTAAGGTGTTACCTGCAGTATCTACAACACGAATTTTGCCAGCTGATGGTGCTTCAAACGTTTTGTCGTGTGAACCGTACTCTTCCGCTTTTTGTGCCATTAGACCGACGTTAGGGATGGTACCCATAGTACGTGGATCAAATGCACCGTTTTCTTTACAGAAATCAATCGTTGCGCCGTACACACCTGAGTAACAACGATCTGGGATCACAAAAGCCGTATCTTGCTGTTTGCCTTCAGCGTTCCACATCTGGCCGCTTGAACGAATTGCCGCAGGCATTGATGCATCGATGATTACGTCACTAGGTACATGCAGGTTTGTAATACCACGGTCTGAGTCTACCATCGCGATATCAGGTGCAGTCTCGTAAACTGCTGCAAGGTCTGCTTCAATTTCTTTGCGCTTCGCGTCGTCCAACGACTCAATTTTTGAGTACACGTCGCCAACACCATTGCTTGCATCAACACCGATTTCAGCAAATGTCGCAGCATGCTTTTCGAATACGTCTTTGTAGAAGACTTTTACAGCATGACCAAAGATGATTGGATCTGATACCTTCATCATGGTTGCTTTCATGTGTAGCGAGAACAAAACGCCTTTATCTTTTGCTTCTTGAACTTGTGCAGCTAAGAATTCACGTAGCGCTTGTACACTCATACGAGAGGCGTCAATGATTTCACCTGCAAGTAGCGGTGTGCTTTGTTTAAGTACAGTGATATCACCATTACTCGCTACGTGTTCAATACGAACATCAGTCGCTTCAGCAACCGTTACCGACTGTTCAGAACCGAAGAAGTCACCGTCAGTCATTGATGCAACATAAGACTGAGAGTCTTTAGACCAAGCACCCATTGAATGCGGGTTTTTACGAGCGTAGCCTTTGACTGAAGCTGGAGCACGGCGGTCTGAGTTACCTTCACGGAGTACAGGGTTTACTGCACTGCCTTTGATTTTGTCATAACGTGCTTTAACATCGGCTTCTTCGTCTGTTTTGGCTTCAGAAGGATACTCTGGCAGTGCGTAACCTTTAGCTTGTAATTCCTTAATCGCTGCGCGAAGTTGTGGAATTGAAGCACTGATATTAGGTAACTTGATGATGTTAGCTTCAGGCGTTTTAGCAAGTGCACCTAGCTCAGCAAGTGCATCACCGATACGTTGTTCTTCTTTTAAGTACTCAGGAAAAGTCGCAATAATACGGCCTGCAAGTGAAATATCGCGAGTTTCAACTTCGATATTTGCAGGCTTAGTGAATGCTTGGATGATTGGCAATAGCGAGTAAGTTGCGAGAGCCGGGGCTTCATCTGTTTTGGTGTAGATAATTTTCGATGTCATCATCATTCCTAGATAGTTGTGGGCTTTTACGCCGTTCAACAATTGCTAATAGGACTAAGCAACGCAATTTTCACACTCAACAACATGTCGTTGTAGCCGGTTTAAACTGGACCAGTTCACTAAGCGATTAGTGAAAGATGCAAAAAAACCTCGGCAATCCTCGTTAGAATCTATGCCTAGGTAGCGCAGCATTAGCAAGTTTGTTAGGTATTTATACTTTTGGCTTATCACAATAACTGGTATTCGTTCAGTATTGAAACGCATCAAAGTAGCAATATCTAACCAACCTGAAATTGACTTTGCAAGCGTGCTTTAGTCTAACAGTGTTTGCATATGGGGGCTAATTATTAAATTTAAAGTGCAAAAGTGAAAAGTTATAACAAACGTGATAAGAAAAGGCTGAAAATTCTTTTTAGATTTGGTGAAGTGATTAAAAGAGGGAATAAGCGAGCACTTATGTAACCCGCTTTAGCCAAAAACTACTTAACACTTATACAACATCTTCCGTAATTGGAGCGATATTGGTTGCGTGTAGACCTTTAGGCCCTTGTTGTAGCTCGAATGATACATCCTGACCAGCTTTAAGCGTCTTGTATCCATCCATTACAATCGTTGAGTAATGAGCAAAGATATCTTCGTCACTGCCGTCTTCTACGATGAAACCAAACCCTTTGGCGTTATTGAACCATTTGACTTTTCCGCAAGCCATACTTCTACATCCTTCTATAAGTTGACTAAATTAAAGTTAATCTACTCTTTTAATTTTGCTAAACTGCCCATAGATTAGACAGTCATGTAAGACTGTAGTTTATATGAGCAAGCAGTCAAGTTTTTTGCTCTTTTTTTTAACATTTTATTTATTTCTCAAATCTATTTGCTTGAGTATATAAGACAAGACTATATTTATTATGAGTGGGACAAAAGATTCTGGTGTATTGGACGCCGTTCGCGAGGAACAGAAGCAGCAGCTTCAACCGCCGCGAAAGTATAAAGTGATTTTGAATAATGATGATTACACGCCCATGGATTTTGTTGTCGAGGTATTGACGACATTCTTCAATATGGATAGCGAGAGAGCAACTGAGGTGATGCTTGAAGTGCATCACAAGGGAAAAGCGGTATGTGGAGTATACCCTGCTGACATAGCCCATACCAAGGCTGAGCAGGTAAACCGATATGCTCGTGACAACGAGCACCCGCTGCTCTGTAGTTGTGAGCAGGAATGACCTATAAATTTCTTGTTGGGGGTTGCCAATGCTAAACAAAGACTTAGAACTTACTCTTAATGCCGCGTTTCGCGAGGCTCGTTCTCGCCGTCACGAATTTATGACGGTTGAGCATTTATTACTTGCATTGATCGATAACCCTTCTGCTAGTGAGGCGCTAGATGCCTGTGGTGTCGATATGGATACCTTGAAGCGCGAGTTATCAGAGTTTATTGATGAAACTACGCCTGTTATTCCAGATTTAGAGGAAGACAGAGAGACACAACCAACACTTGGTTTTCAACGTGTGCTACAACGCGCTGTATTCCACGTGCAATCTTCTGGTCGCTCAGAAGTGACCGGGGTAAATGTACTTGTTGCTATTTTTTCTGAGCAAGAAAGCCAAGCTGTTTATTTACTGAAAAAGGCTGACGTGAGCCGCTTGGATATCGTTAATTTTATTAGTCATGGTATCTCTAAGATTGAAGATGATCACGAGCAAGAAGATCATGAAGAAATGCAAGACGATAGCGGCGAAATGCAACAGGAAGAGAAAACCAAGCTGGAAAACTTTACGTCCAACTTAAATGTGCAAGCCGAGTCTGGTCGTATAGACCCGTTGGTTGGTCGTGATGAGGAAGTTGAGCGTACGGTTCAGGTACTATGCCGTCGTAAGAAAAATAACCCATTACTCGTGGGTGAAGCAGGGGTGGGTAAAACTGCGATTGCTGAAGGCTTGGCGTATCGGATTGTCAATAACCAAGTTCCCGATGTAATTGCTGACGCGGTAGTTTACTCACTGGATATGGGGGCGCTACTCGCAGGTACAAAATATCGCGGTGACTTTGAGAAGCGTTTTAAAGCGCTATTGAAAGAACTTCAATCGAAACCGCATGCGATATTATTTATTGACGAAATTCATACTATTATCGGTGCTGGTGCTGCCTCAGGTGGTGTGATGGATGCGTCTAATTTAATTAAGCCGCTGTTATCGAGTGGACAGCTTCGCTGTATGGGCTCAACAACATACTCAGAATTCAAGAATATTTTTGAGAAAGACAGGGCGTTAGTGCGCCGTTTCCAAAAAATTGATGTGGTTGAACCTAGTGTCGAAGATACCACTAAGATATTACATGGATTGAAAGAACGTTATGAAGAGCATCATGGTATTCGTTACACGCAAAAAGCGTTAAAAGCGGCTGCTGAACTGAGTGCTAAATATATCAATGAGCGCCACTTGCCTGACAAAGCAATCGACGTTATCGACGAAGCGGGCGCAAGTCAAAGGCTACAGCCAACTTCAAGACGTAAGAAAACGATTAATGTGTCGGACATTGAAGCGATTGTGTCTAAAATGGCGCGTATTCCACAGCAAAGCGTTTCATCTAGTGATAAAGAGACACTTAAGAATCTTGATCGTAACTTGAAGATGTTGGTGTTTGGTCAAGATGAGTCAATTGACGCGTTAACATCAGCAATTCGATTGTCACGCTCTGGTCTTGCTAATGAAGACAAACCTGTAGGTTCATTCTTGTTTGCAGGCCCTACCGGGGTTGGTAAAACCGAAGTGACCAAACAACTAGCTAAGTGTATGGGTATAGAATTTATTCGCTTCGACATGTCTGAGTACTCCGAGCGTCATGCCGTTAGTCGCCTAATTGGTGCGCCTCCGGGATATGTTGGCTTTGAGCAAGGGGGACTGTTGACTGAAGCTGCAATCAAGCATCCTCACGCAGTGGTGTTGCTCGATGAAATAGAGAAAGCGCACCCAGACATCTACAACATTCTATTGCAGGTTATGGACCATGGTACGCTGACGGACAACAATGGCCGTAAGGCAGACTTTAGAAATGTTGTGCTAGTGATGACAACCAATGCGGGGGTGCAAGAGACTGTCCGTCAATCAATTGGATTCCAGCAGCAAGACTACTCTCATGATGCCATGGTAGAAATCAATAAGGTGTTTACACCAGAGTTTAGAAACCGCTTGGATAACATCATTTGGTTCAACCACCTAGAGAAAGAAGTTATCTTGCAAGTTGTTGATAAATTCATCGTTGAATTGCAAGCGCAGCTTGATAAGAAATCTGTTAATTTGGAACTTACGGCGCAAGCACGAGATTGGCTGGCAGATCTTGGTTACGACAAGGCAATGGGGGCTCGTCCAATGGCGAGAGTTATTCAGGACAACCTGAAAAAGCCACTTGCCAACGAAATCTTGTTTGGTCATTTGTCTGATGGCGGGACAGTGAAAGTCACAGTCAAAGATAACAAGCTTTCCTTTGATTACCAAACGGAAGCGGTATCAGCATAAAACCTTTGAAGTATTTGATAAAAGCCCAGGATAGCTGGGCTTTTTGTTATCACTCAGTTTGATGTGGTATTACCCTCTCTCAAACT
>NZ_PNDS01000144.1 GCF_005886535.1 Pseudoalteromonas sp. S2755 | reverse complement strand
ATTCGGCGCCACCGGCTTTGAGCACGGCCAAAATAGCAATAAGCATCTCGCTACTGCGAGAAAAGTAGAGGGCGATAGGGGTATCGGCAGGCAATAGGCCAGCTTGGGCTTTGGGGTGCTGAGCAATGATTTGCTGTGCAAGGGCATTGGCTTTACCGTTCACTTCGGCATAAGACAGCGCTTCACCGCTGCTGGTTAACATGGCCGTCAGCTCTGGGGTGTTAGCGGCGTGCTGCTCTACTAAGCTGGCCAGATCTTTGTCGGAGGCAAACGATTCTGCGTTGTCTTGCCATTGACTGAGCGTTGTCTGCATTTGGTTATTGACCAAGCTAATGCTTTGATGGCTTTGTGTTAGTCGTTCCCCAAGCTGAATCAAAATAGCTTGTACTTGGTCAAGGATCCACTCTGCCCGCGCTGTGCTTAACCATTCTCCGTTGTAGTGCATCACAAAGTCTAAGCGGTCTTGCTCGCTTTGGGCCACCACAGAAAGCGGATAGTCGCCTTTTTCTATTGATTCTCTGAACTTCCAGCTGCCGGTATTTTCTGGAGTCGGGTAGTTTTCAAATACAAAGAGGGTATGGAACAAGCGTTGACCATCACGTTGCAGTTTTGACAAGCTCATGTCGCTGTGGCTATTGAGTGCAGCTACGCCTTTTTGAATGGCTTTGAGGATGTCATTACAGCTTGCTTCTGCATGCCAATTCACCACTAAAGGTAAGGTGTTGATAAATAAACCGACTGCTTGTTCAATCCCATTGACTGGAATTTCACGACCGGAAACTGTGCTACCTACAATCGTTTGGCTATCACCAGAATAGGTTTGCAGTAACTTATGCCAAGCAAATTGCAGTGCAACGTTGAGGGTTACGCCAGCTTGTTGACATGTATGTTGTAGCGACTTAAACGCCTTGCCTTGAAGACTAAACTGCACCGATTGCACTTGCTCAACAATTCGACTTTGCGACAAGTCATATTGGCCACCAAGCAATAAGTTAATATCGTTTGCGGTGTCAAATTCGGCTTGTTGTTGCTGCCAGTAAGCCTGAGTTTGCTTGGCATTTTTAAGGTAATAAGCTTGCGCCTCTAAATAGGTTTGCTGCGCTTGCACCTCTGGTGTTTTCCCAGCACAAAGCTGGCGATAATATCCCGCGACAGCTTGCAGCATTAACGGTCCACTCCAGCCATCATTAATGGCATGGTGCTCGGTTTTGATAAGTGTGTAGAGGTTTTCACTGCGCTTAAACAAGGTGAAGCGAATAAGCCCCGGTTGGTTTAGGTCAAACGGAACTTGTCGATCTTCGGCTTGCGCTTTGCTGATGGCTTGCTGTTGGCCGTGCTCGTCAAGGGATGATAGATCTACTATGGTGAAGTGACTGTCATCAATACTGGCGTCGCGACACACCACTTGGAGTAGACATTCTTGCCAATCAAAAGCGGTGCGTAGAATAGGGAAGCGAAGCGACGCTAAACGCCAGGCATGAATAAAGTGTTCAACCTCTAACGCTTGTTCAATATCCATGACCAATTGCACTCGGTAGGCATCATCCGTTGGAAAGTTAACAGCATGATAGATAAAGCCTTGTTGCAAGCTATTAGCAGGGTAAAGTGCTTCGATATTATAGTGTTTGCTCAGCGCTTGATAATGACCATAAGACAAGTCGCTTAATCCCAAATCGCTAGGGGTTTGCTGCGGCGCTTGCGCGGCTAGTTCACAGCTTGCATTAATGACCTGATGAAGCGCCATTTCAAAGTGCTCAACAAATGCCAGCGACTGTGATTGGTTCAACCTCGAAACCACGTCAAAGTGAAGCTTGTCACCGCGAACTGCACCATTGATGTTGAGTAGCAGTGCATTGTCAGCCTGAGCGTTTGCCTCAGTCATCACATAGCCTGCTTGAGTATCATCCAGCTGCCAGTCTCGGCTTTGCTGTTGTTGCTGATTCAATTGACCTAAGTAGTTAAAGCTCACCTGGGGGCGAATTGCGCTGACTTTGTCTGCTTGCACAAAAGCGCCATAGCCTACGCCTTTATCCGGGATCTGACGCAGCATTTCTTTGGTGTTTGCGATGGTTGCAATAACGTCGTCGTGGTGTTCAAGGCGCACCGGGTACATACTGGTAAACCAGCCTAAGGTTTGCGACACATCCAAGCGCGGATCTATATTTTCACGACCATGGCCTTCAAGTTGAATATGATTAACGGTACTGTCTAAAGTGCTGTGTAGGGCAATATTGAGTGCCGCCAAAAGCAAGTCGTTAATGTCAGTATTCAAACCAAGATTGGCATCTCGTAGCAATTTAGCGGTCGTCTCTTGCTCAAACGTGATGCTGTATTGTGATTGTGCTGAGTAAGTGGGTTGGCTAGTAAAGCCTTTTTGTACCTGCTGCCAATAGTACGCTTGCTCAGGGTGAGTCGCAGGGTAGGTGGCAATGGCATCTACCCACTGACGATAGCTAGTGAATTTGTCTGTAAGTGCTTCACCACTTAATAGGGTTTGTAAGTCTTGACTTAACACCCGCCACGATACCACATCAATAATGGCATGATGGAAGGCAAAGAATACCTGGCTACCCTCGGCCGTTTTCACCAACGCTGCCTGCCACAGGGGACCATTGAATAAATCAAATTGGCTTTGTAGTTTGGTCAATTCGTTAAATAATGCGTCTTTACTCAGAGTCGTTGCATCAAGTAATGGGACTTCAAATTCTATCGCCGCTTGGTACGCTTGTTTTACCCCGCTGCTGGTCTGAACAAAGTGACAACGTAGCATGTCATGATGCTCGCTCAGCACTTGAATAGCTTGAGTCAGCCCTTTGTAATCAATGTGTTCAGGTAAGTTAAGGGTAAATGCTTGGTTCCAATGGTGTGGATTTGGTAGTTCTAAACCGAAAAACCACTGCTGGATTGGCAGTAGTGCAAACTCACCACTTAACCTACCTTGCTCCGTGATAAGTTCAATGGTTTCAGTGCTAACGTGTTGAATTAAATAGGCCTGCGCTGCCACGCTTGGGGCGTCAATGATGTCTTTAACCTGAAGGTTAAAGCCAACTTTACGCAGCGCAGACACAAGTTGAATACTGACAATAGAATCGCCACCGACTTTGAAAAAGTCATCATTAACGCCCACTTGTTCTAGGCCCAATACTGACTGCCAAATACCACACAATTGTTTTTCTAATTCGCTGCTAGGGGCTTGATAGTTGTCTTCATCCACCACGGTTGGAATAGGCAATTGCTTGTGATCCAGCTTACCATTGTTGTTAAACGGTAACGCCGACATCACTTCAAAGTAGCTTGGGATCATATAGCTAGGTAAAACCTGAGCCAGTTCCTGTTTTACTGCATTTAGCTCTAACTCGCCGTGCTCTGGTACCACGTATGCGGCAAGTTGCTTGTTGCCCGCCTGTTCGAATACCATCACAGCGGCGACTTTCACTTGCGCCAACTCGTTGAGTTGAGCTTCTATTTCAGCAAGCTCAATCCTGAACCCGCGGATCTTCACTTGGTGATCGTTACGGCCTAAAAACTCTAATACGCCAGACTCAGACCAACGTCCTAAGTCTCCCGTTTTATACAGTTTATCTAGCCCGAGTTGTTTGGCCTTTGCGCTTGCAAACGGGTTATCGATAAAGCGCGCGGCGCTCATTTCTGGTTTATTAAGGTAGCCACACGCAAGTCCGGCTCCTGCTATAAATATCTCGCCTGTCGCGCCGTATGGCACTGGGTTAAGATGTTTATCAAGCAATAATACTTGGCGGTGATTAATGGCTTGGCCGATGGGCACCGGGCCATCAATATTGGCGCATGGATAGAAAGTGGTAAATGTTGTGCTTTCGGTTGGCCCGTAAGCGTTAATCACCAACTCAGGTCGTGCGTTTCTTGCAAGAATGCTTTTCACTATACTTGGAGTGATTGCCTCACCGCCTGTTAGTACGCAGCGGACATTGTCATAAATATCAGGTTGTTGTAAATACAGCGAATCAAACAGTGTGCGCGTTAGCCAAAGTATACTAACGCCGTGCTGTTTAATTAACCTTGATAGGCTGTCAGGATCCGCGCCTTGTTGCGCACTTGCTACAACCAATTTGCAGCCGTTTATTAGTGGTGTCCAAATCTCAAATGTGGCGGCGTCAAAGTTTGGATTAGATAGGTGAATAAACACGTCGTTTTCTGACGTGTTTATTAAGTCAGTATCTTGTACCAAAGAAACAACGCCACGGTGTGGAACGACCACGCCCTTTGGTTCACCTGTCGTACCGGATGTATAGATCACATAGGCTTCGGTTTGCGCATGTGCACCTGACAGTACGGGCGCTGCATCAGACAAAGACAAGCTGTCTAAGCAGGTAATTTGCGGCTCTGCATCACAACTTGCAACGAGTGTTTCGATACGCGGGCGCAGCTCGCTTTGTGTTAAAATCAAGCCAAGTTGCGTGTCGTTGAGCATATATTCTATGCGCTGATCTGGATAGTCAGGGTTAAGCGGTACATAAGCACAACCCGCCTTTAGGATAGCTAGTTTTGCGATTACCATTGCAATAGAGCGTTCACAGAAAAGCCCCACAAAGCGATGGCTAGCGCCAACGTCCACATGATCTTTAATGTAGGCGGCAAGATTATTCGCGCTTTGTTCTAACTCTTGATAGGTCAGCTGCATTTCGCCTTCAACCAGCGCTATTCGAGTTGGCGTTTTTTGTACTTGCTGAGCAACCAATTCATGGATAGTAGAGTGCAAATAATCCGCATGCTCATCTACCTCAACCATTGGTGCTCGCTCGTCATTACTTAACAAAGAAATTTGGCTATGCGGCTGGTTCTCATCAGCAATAATGGCATCTAACACCAATGTCATTTGGGTGAGCAATCGCTGTGCTTTGCTTGGTGCCAACATGGTTTCGCAGAAGCTTAACTTAAGTAGCAAGATATCTTGTTGTTCAACAATGCTGATGGTGAGCGGATAGTCTACTTTTTCAATCATCTTATCGAATGACCATTCGAGCACGTCTTGTCCCGCTGGTGTCGGATAGTTTTCAAATACAAATAGACTGTTGAACAGGCGAGTATTCGGCTCTTGTAGTTGCGACAGTGAAACACTGCTGTTGCCGTTAAGTTCTGCAATTTTTTCTTTCAGCGCTGTAAGCTGGGTGCGAATACTGGCCGTTTCTTGCCAATCAAGGGAAAGAGGTAGGGTATTGATATATAAACCAACACTGGCATGGATCCCGTCAATGGGGAGTTCACGACCCGAGACCGTTGTGCCTACTATGGTTTGCTCAGCGTCGCAGTAATATTGCAGTACTTTATGCCAAGCAAATTGCATTAAGACGTTCAGCGTTAGTCCGTGTTGTTTAGCAAATGCTTTGAGCTGTTGATGGCGCTCTGAAGAGAGCTTTAATTCGCTCGCCGCTGCTTTTTGGATCTGTGACGAGCCAGATTGGTCAATATTTTTACTCAATAAGCGGTTGATATCATTGGGCTCACCAAATTGTGCTTTTTGGGTTTGCCAATAGCTATCGCTAGATTTTTGATTTTGCTGATAGCGCGCTTGTGTTTGTAGGTAAGCCGTTTCTTCTTCCACAATGACCGGCTCGCCTTTGGTTAGTTTGGCGTAGTTTTGATGCACGGTTTGCAGCATCACCGGAAAGCTCCAGCCATCGCTGATGCTGTGGTGTTCTGCTTTAATTAGGGTGTAATGTGCATCACCGCGCTTAACGATAGCAAAGCGCATTAATCCCGGCTGAGTCAAATCGAAAGGCGTATTACGGTCGTCGTGAATGAGCTTATCGATACGTGTCTGTTGTTCAATGTGGTCTAACCTACTGAAGTCGTGAAAACTGAAGTGATTTGGGGTAAATCCGGCTCCTCCTTTGATCACTTGGATGATTTCATTTTCCCAGTTGAACGCAGTACGTAGCGCAGGGTAACGCATTGATGCCAAGATCCAAGCCTGTTGGTAAGCATCGACATCGAGTGCTTGATGGTAATCGATGACTAACTGAACTCGGTAAGCATCGTCATTTGGTTGGGCAAGGTGATGATAAACAAAACCTTTTTGCATACTGTTAGCATCAAAGATGGCACGGATCTCAGATGCCTTTTTATGCTCAGTCGCTAGTAACTGTTCAAAGTCTTGTTCGGAAAAAACTTGCTGCGATACAAGGTAATCTAATAATGCGGCTTTATTTGCTTTGAGGTAATCAACCCATTGTTGGCTGAGTCCTTGCTCACCATGGACAATTTTAAGTTTGTCTCCATTGGCCCAAAGCGCAATGTTATCCTTTGCAAGTGATTGGCATAAATTCAACATGGTTTAAATCTCTAATTCTTGTGTTTTTTCAGACTGAGTCGTGGTTTGTTCTAGTTGTGTTTCACTTAACTGGGATTGCAGTGCAGCTAGTTGCTCCTGAGAAAGCGAGCCCGCGCCAAAGTCGCTAGGGGTGCTTACACCGCCGCGCTTCTTCGCCTCGATTGCCGTATCCAATACATCATGCAGCGCTTGTGTTAAGTGAGTAGCGAAGGCATCGGTAAGATTGCCATCTAGCAATGAATCCACTTTGATCCTGAGTTGCTCGCCTTGAACCAGCGCATTGATATCGAGGATCAGATCTGAGCCGTTTTGTGCAGAACTTGTCTCGGTTTGCAGTTGGTTGTCTATCTGCCAAAGCGCATCGCTTTGTCCACCCAATTGGCCTAGGTAGTTAAAGCTGATATTTGGCAACGTTAAGCTGGTGTCTTGCAGTTGTGCGCTACCAAAACCAAGACCTTTATTTGGGATCTGGCGTAGCGCTTCTTTGGCATCAATAATGGTATCGCTTAGTGTCGCTTGTTGAGTCAGGCGTAGCGGGTACAAACAAGTAAACCAGCCAATTGTTTGGTTGATATCAGCATCATCACGCCACATTTCACGACCATGACTTTCCAACGTGATAGCATGCTGAGTTTGCTTAAAGGTTTTACTCAATGCTTGGCACAAAGCAGCCAGTAGTAACTCTTCACCTTGCGTATTGAAGCCTGCATTTGCGTCACGTATTAAGCGGGCTGTGGCCTGCGCGTCTAACTCTAACCAAGCGGTTGACGGTGTTGCAGCCATGCTTGGCGGATAGCTTGGTAAGTTGGTTGCTATACGCTGCCAAAATGCCATTTCTTGCGGGTGTGCTGCCGGGTACGCTTGCATCATTTCTACCCATTGTCGATAGCTGGTACGTTTACTCAGCAACGCGCCTTGTGCTAAAAGGGTTTGCAAATCTTGCGCAATGATCCGCCAAGAAACCGCATCGATGATTAAGTGGTGAAGTGCAAAGTGAAGCAGGTCGTAGTCTTCACAAAATGCTTCGATATGTGTAACTTGCCAAAGTGGGCCATTACAAATATCGAACTGGCTTTGTCGCGCGTTGAGCTCTGCTTGTACATCGTGCGACTTGCCGTTAAGGACGTTGAGTGGCGCCATCGTACTAACATCGTTATATTCTTGCGTAATATGGCCTTCAAATTCCATAAAGGTTGTGCGCAACATATCATGTTGATCACTTAAACTGTGTAGCGCCTCTTGTAATTGAGTTTGGCTAAAGCCGCTTGGGATCCTGATTGCAAATGCTTGATTCCAATGATTCTCCTCCGGTAGTGCTTTATTGAAAAACCATTGTTGAATTGGCAGTAGATCAAAGCGTCCGCTCAGCAGACCTTGCTCTTGTATTATCTCTCGTTGAGTCGCTTGTACGCTAACGATACGTTGACTTAACGTTGCTGCAGTTGGACAATCAAAGATATCTTTTACTTGCAGTTCAATGCCTTGCTTTCTGAGCAAAGCAACGAGTTGAATCGTGAGAATAGAATCACCACCGATAGCAAAGAAATCATCTTTGGTGCTCACTTGCTCAACACCAAGCAACGTTTTAAATGCTTCACACAGTTGCGCTTCCGTTTCGTCTTGCGGCGCCACATATTCGCTTTGGCTTACCAGTTCAGGCTCTGGCAACGCTTTACGGTCTAATTTACCATTGCCAGTCAAAGGTATCTCCGCAAGCTCAGTCCACGTTTTTGGCTGCATGTAACTGGGTAGTGCTTGACTCACGTGGGCTTTCACTTGGGCTGTTTGGCCGTGATGTTGTGGCTTAAACTTGATGTAAGCGGCTAGGTAGGGAACACCTTGTAAGGTACGGTCGATAACCACCGCTTGGGCAACTTCTGGCAATTGGTTGATCACGCTTTCGATTTCACCCAGTTCAATACGGTAGCCACGGATCTTCACCTGATTATCGTTACGACCGATATACTCCAATTCACCATCCGGTAGACGTCTTGCCAAGTCACCGGTTTTATACAGTCTGGCTCGTCCTTGTTGAATATCTTGTTCGCTTGCATATGGGCTGCTAATAAAGCGTTCTTGACTGAGTGCTTGGCGGTTTAAATAGCCCCGTGCTAGACCTGCACCGCCAATATATAACTCACCGCAGGCACCGGGTTCGACCAACTGCAATTTAGAATTTAGCACGTATGCTTTCATATCTAATATGGGTCTACCGATATGAGAGGCTTTAGAACTTGATTGTTGCGTGAGTGCTTTATAGGTGACATGTACCGTGGTTTCAGTGATCCCATACATGTTGACCAATAGCGGCTGTTCATCGCCGTAGTAGTTCCACCAAGGGGTGAGCATTTCGGGGTTAAGTTTGTCACCACCGAAAATCACATACCTCAGTTTGTCAAAGTTCAATTTTGCGCTTAGTGCCGCTGCACTAAATTCATAGAATGCGGCAGGAGTCTGATTAAGCACAGTCACTTGATTGTCTGAACAGTAGTCTGCAAAGGCCTCAAAATCACGGATCAGGCTGTTGTCAGGAATACAGAGTTTACCGCCATAAAGTAGGGCACCCCACATTTCCCATACGCTAAAGTCAAAAGTATAGGCATGGTAAAGCACCCAGATATCGTGATGGTCAAAGCCATAATCTTGCTCCGTTGCCGTGAATAATCGAGCAACGTTTTCATGAGTTTGCATCACGCCTTTTGGTTGGCCTGTCGTACCTGAGGTATAAATGATGTATACCAAATCCTGCGGTGATTGGCTGATGATAGGGGCTGTGTCGCTTTGTTGCTGAGCATTGAGTGGTGTAACTAATGGGCAAGCCACCTCCGCCAAACGGCATTTGTCTTGTGCGGCGGCATACTCTTGTTCGTCGACAATCAATAGACTTGGGTTGGTATCACTTAGAATAAAGGTTGTTCGCTCGCTGGCATGGTCGGGAGACAGCGGCACATAAGCCGCACCCGCTTTAGTGACAGCAAGAATTGCAATCAGCATCTCGATAGAAGGCTGCATGTACAGCGCAATTAACGTATCGGCAGTGAGGGGTCGTTGATACTGAGACTGATATTGCTCCCGTAAATGCAAGGCAAGGGCGTTGGCTCTGGCGTTAAGGGATTTATAATCAATAGATTGTGTTTGGGTTTGTAGCGCGATTTGATCTGGGTGTTTACTTACCGCTTGTTCAAACCAATGATTTAAAGTGGTGTCGGAAAAGAACGTTTCATTATCTTGATTGCTGCGCGCCAAGATAAGCTTTTGCTCTTCTTCATCCAGTACAGGCAGTTCGGCGATATTAAGATCACTAGAGTGGGTAAGTAATTCAATAAAGCGCGCCTGAATATCGGTGATCCGTGTCATTGCCACGCGAGAAAAGACAGACTTAGCGGCGACCACTTTACGACAAAGACCACCTTCGGTTTCAAAATGCGTAAATTCGATATCAAATTGTGAAACACCAGGCTCAATGGATACCCCTTTGATAATGGTATCTCCCGCTGTGCCCAAAGCAAGTTCGTACCCTTGGCGACCAATCATCAACGGGGTGATCCCTGGACGAATGCCATTGCTTTTTAGCTTGGCTAAGTAGTTACAGGTGACATTAATATGCTTTGCAGCGTCTTTATTATTATTTCCTGACAGCAGTAACTGGGTGAGCTGGTTACTGACTTCACTGATAAGCGATGCGCCTGTGTACTGCTCAATATCGCAAATAGAAACCGTTTCAACGTCTGAGTAATGACCTAAGATCGCGCGTGTTTTACGGGTGCGGCGAGCCATCGGGATCCCTATGGTCAAATCGGTTTGCCCAGTGGTATGAAATAAAGTCAAAAAGACGCTGGCAAGCACGACGCTAAAACTCGTGACGCCAGCTTGAGAGGCCACCTGTTTTACTTGTTTGAGTGCCTCTGGGTTTTCTTCACGAAACGCGATGCCGTCATAATGGTGTGCGAGTGCCTCAGTATTACTCCGGTAAAAATCGATAGGATAGAGTTCGCTCTTTTGGGAAGTTGCTGCACGCTCAGGCTTTTCTTCAAACATCACTTGATAATCAAGGGGGGCGAGATCAAGTTCAGAGTTATCAAGCACCGCTTCTACACATGCGAGTAAATCGCTCATTAGTACTTGCAATGCCCACTGGTCACAGTTGATGTGGTGTCCTTTGATGGTCAATAGCAACCGAGTTTCTGAGCTACAAGCATAGAATTGAAAGGTCTCTTTAGTGATATCGATAGCTTGCTCAATTAAGGTTTTGGCGGTGACTGCGTCACTAAAAGCGGCAATCTCATCAGGCACGGCTAATAACTTAGGGGCACTGGCTAATAATTCGAGTTGTGGTTCGCCTTGGGTTTCATCAATACGACTCGATAAAACTGGGTGCCTTGCAAATAGCAATACCAAGGCTTGCTCTAGTGCCTCGGCCGTGAGCCCGCCGGTAAATTGTACCGCGCAAGCGATGTTATATACTGGATTTGCCAAATCAAGCTGTTGAGCTTGCCATACGTGAAGTTGCCTCGTTGTCAGAGACTTGAAATTGGCGGAATTGGACAGTGAGTTCATTGTGTGATCCTTGTTTTTTCGCCTTAACACAACGGCTTTTGCCAGTTTGCTTTTTGGTATTTTGTTTGCTGCAAGCGAGCTAGGTGTCGCGCTACAGCGGCGACAATCACCTCACATGCCAGCGTTGGGCGTTGCTGTAAATACATATGACAGCCATCGACATGATGGTATTGGAAATGGTTCTCGCAGTACTCAGACCAAGCTTGGTGTGACTCAGGCTTAACCAAGTGGTCTTGTGTGGCGAGGATCAGTTCGACCGGCATCGTCAACGTGATGTCAGTGCTGACTGGTTGCTCGGCTAACATAAAGTCGTCTTTAAACATGGCGGCCACAACCGCTTCTACGTCCTTAGTTAAACGATGTTTAGGCAGCATGTCGAGATGATATAAAGTCGTGAGCAAGTCCGAGTCAGTCAACTTTGAGTACTGGGTAGCCGAGGGAATACTTGGCGCGCGGCATCCAGATAAACAGAGTAAATCCGGCGTTGTCAGAGCGTGTTTAGCAAGATGATCGGCAAGCTTATAAGCCACCATACCGCCAAGGCTATGACCAAAAAACACGCACAGCCGCTCACTACGCGGCTGAAGTTGCGTGCTACTACTTAGGTGACTAAGTGCCTCATCCCAGTCCCGTAAAGATTGCATACCTGCTTTAGTACCACGGCCCGGTAAGTCGATGCCGTGGAGTTGCCAATGCGCAGGTAAATGTTTGGCCCATTCCCTAAAAAACAAAGAAGAGCCACCTGCGTGATGGAAACAGTATAAGTCAACCGGCATCATAGCTTGAGCTCCAGCGTTGGTGTGAATGCGATGGATTGACCGGTGAGCATGGTGTTGGTTTTCATAAAGTTGACTAGGTATTCCACCAAGTCTTGATAGCTGTATACCGCAGGTCGTGCACCCAGTACGCCTCCTTTTAGGTTGCGCTTTTGGATTCTTGCGGCTTTGCTATCGGTAGCCAGTAGCGGTAACACAAAACTGTTAACTGCCAGTTTGCTACCTTGATACTCGCGTGCGAGCGTCATCATCAATGCATTATGAGCGTGGTTACAGACACTGGCGGTGGCTTCTAACTCGTAATTTAAGGTGTCTGATTGCGTTAAAAAGACGAGGTTTCCACCACTCACTCTGAGGTTGTCGGCGATGACTCTGAGTGCCGCAAATGCGCTTTCTAGGCGCGCAATCACTTGCTCGCCAACGGCAATGTCTTCGAGTAGATTGCGTTCATCAAGGCGATTGGCACAATGCAGCACCATCACTTCTTGCTGATTATTATTGATTTCAAACCAATCTAGTAATGTATTGGTATTTAACTCCGAGAGGGGAGCGTTGAGGTGGATATGGCTCGCTTCTGGATTATGCGCGAGCACCTCAGCACTTGCATTGATAAGGAGTAATGGATGTTTTTGCGACAGCAAATGGGTAACGAAGTGGCTATCAAACTCACTTGTTGGATAAAGTAAAATAAACGCTTGAGCATTCATACCGCAAGCCCTCCATCCAAACGAAGCACATTTCCAGTTTGGTAGTTAGAGGCGCTAGAAGCGAGATATAGCGTGGCATCAGCAATTTCTTTGACGCTCCCAACACGACCAAGTGCGGTATGTTTAAGCACCGGGTTGATGATGCTTGCGGGGATATCATCAATCATATCGGTTGCAATAAACGTCGGAGCGAGTGCGTTACAGTAAATACCACAGTGACCATATTGCCGTGCAATAGTCCGAGTGAGGCCTATAATTGCGCCTTTTGAGGTCGCGTAGTTGGCTTGGCCTTCTCGCCCGCTTATTCCGCTTTGCGACACCATATTGATAATCTTGCCTGCACCTTGCTTAGTCATGACTGGCAATACCGCTTGGCAACACAGCAATGTACCCTTGAAGTTGATGTCTAACACGTTATGAAACGCGTCGTACGACATCTGAGAGAACAAGCTATCATTCGTGATCCCGGCGTTATTCACCAACACATCAACCCGACCCGTGTCGCTTATCGCTTGGCGAATAGCGGAGTTGACGAACTCGCTGTCGGTAATATTGCCGCTTTGCTGAGTGAAACGAGCTTGATACTCAGGTTTGTGTAACTCCGCGATGGGGGTTTGTGTGCGACAAATACCGTATACTCGAGCACCACCTTGCAAAAAGGCGAGTGCGATGCCTTTGCCTATCCCTTTGGATACGCCAGTCACTACTACTGTCTTTCCAGTAAACACAACCAAGTTCCTTAATCCGTGTAAACAATCGTGAGTTCGGCTTTTGCAACCAACTCATCTTCAACGTGTGCTTGTGCTTTAAAGCGCGCCATCGCACCAAATTCAGTTTCTAGTTTTGCCGTTACTTTAATGATTTCGCCGGGACGAACAGGGCGACTAAATTTGGCTTTTTCTATGGAAGACAGCATGCCCCCTTTGTGCGTGTTGTTGCAGCACAAGCCGCTGATCTGCGCCATAGTCTCAATGATTAACACACCAGGGAAAATAGGCTCATCCGGAAAATGTCCTTGCAGGCCAGGTTCGTTATGCGAGACAAACTTTAGTCCAACAATCATCTCTCCTGGTGAATGTTCGATTATCTTGTCTGCAAACTTAAATGGTGCCTTGTGCGGCAAGTTATCGGTGATCATGATTTTTCATCTCCCCAGTCAAAGCAGAAGTAAACGATGAGGAAGAACACCACGCTGGTGACGCCTAAAATAATCAGCTGACGACTTACTGCAGCCAGTTCAACCCCTTGGTTTGCGACTAAGCGCAGTGCATCCAAAAACGCAGTGGTTGGCAGTAACGAAACGATTTCTCGCAGTAGAGTGGGGAAGTTAGCGGTGTCGAAATAAATGCCCGATAAGAACATCAACGGAAAGTAAAGTAAGTTTGCTATCCCTGATGAGACTTCAACCCGTTGGCTACGGGCGCCGACTAACACGCCGAGCATACAGATACAAAATGAACCGAGTGCCATTACCGCAATGATATCCAGCACGTTTCCTTGCAGTGTGTAACCAAATAAAAAGTGAAATGCGACGAACAGAATCAGCATTTGGAACACCAGTAAGAATAAGCGTGCGAGCACGATCCCAATGATGTAATCACGGCGCTTGAAAGGAGAAAGGCGTAGGCGTTTAAAAAAGCCGTTTTGTCTGTCCGACACTAAACTGTTGGCAATCGACACCAGTGCTAAACCAAGAACTTGTAACACGATGATCCCAGGGATCAACCAGTCAGTGTAACGATAACCTTTGACGCTAATGACATTGCTTTGCATCTCTTCGCCGTTAGCTTGCGCTTTAAGACGCAATAGATAGTTACGTGCCATTAATGACTCATCGGAGTTATGAGTAGAAAACATAGCGTTGGGGGCAAGGTAAACTTCAGGGCTCACCTCATTTTGCAGCTTACGCAGCACTGAGCCTGGTGAGCTGATCACTTCCGCCAGCTGAGCAGAAGCAAAGCTGTCTTCCAGCACAATAGAATCGGTTTGTGAGAGGCGGGTAATGGTAACGAGTGGATCTTCCTCCATCGCTTTAAGCCATTTCTGTTCAATTTGCTCGCCATGCATCACCACCACATTCATAGGAGACATTTTTGGTCCACCGGAGAAGGCTTGGATCAACAATAGGGCGATAAAAATAGGTAAACCGAATGTCCATAGCAATACCGCTTTATCACGGAAAAAAGGTCGAATATTGACCATCATTAATTGCCAAAATGGATATAACTTAGTTTGACTTAACTCAGGCATAACTTTCCCTCTCCATCGTGGAACCTGTGAGTTTCAAAAATACGTCGTTGAGTGTGGCTTTTCTGGGTTCTTTAATCACCGGAGTCTCAAAGGTGCGATTAATAATGTCGCTTGGCGCGCCTGACTCTATGATTTGACCTGAATTAATGATGGCTAAGTTGTCGCATAAGAACTCAGCCTCATCCATGTAGTGCGTCGTTAACATCACACAGGTTCCGGCTTCTTTGAGATCTTTAATGATGTGCCAAAACTCTTGACGACTTGTGGGGTCAAGTCCCGTAGTTGGCTCATCTAAAAACACCAACTTGGGCTGGCCAACCACTGCCATCGCCAAAAATACGCGTTGCTTTTGTCCACCACTGAGTTCGCTTAGCCAAGCGTCTTTTTTCTCACTTAAATTGAAGCGCTCAAGCAGCGTATCAATTGGCGTGTAGCTTGGATAAAAGCTGGCAAATAGCTCGACGCACTCTTTTACTTTGAGTTTTTCGTAGAGGTTATTGTGTTGCATCACGCCACCCATAAGGCCGCGAAGTTTGGTTTCGTGTTGCTTCCAATTAAGACCAAATAACGTCACTTCACCTGACGTTGCACTACGCAAGCCCTGAAGTATTTCCAACGTCGTGGTTTTTCCGGCGCCATTGGGCCCAAGGAGTCCAAAACATTCGCCTTCGCTAACGCTAAAAGAGACGTCATCGACGGCAACTTTTCGTGTTCTTTTGTAGACCTTCCTTAAGTTCTTCACTTCGATCACGGTCGTCATCTTATTTCCTTACTGTTCGTAAAATACATCCCGTCATACTTCCCGCGAGATTAACGCTTAGGAGTAGGGTTTGATCTAACTCGGTATCACCAGCTGGGGTGTTGAGTGCATGCATTAGCGCACGCACTGCTAATTCTGTACTGTGTAGAGGCGTGGTTTGTGGTTGATATTTTATAAGTTGAGCTTGTGGTAAATGGCTGTCCAAGCTTGCTGCAATGGTGGCAAATGCGTCGTCGTGATGAGTACTTAACACGACCTTACCCACTTGGCCCAGCTTCTTAGCATTGCTTGCCAATAATTTGTCTAATGCTTGATGTTCCTGCGCATCATTGATTTGAATAAAATCAATGAGTTCTGCGAGAGGTTGGTAGCCTGCCGGTAACACCTCGCTGGTTGACAAGAGTGCCGCGCTGGAAAAATGCCCGATATCTGCTTGGAATTGATGTGCAGCCCAGACTTGCTGCGAGAGCGCAGTATCGTCTTGCGAGCTACATACCATCGCATATCGACTTCGGCCTTCACGCATATCAAGAGTTGCGCTCCAAAGCGCATGTAGAAAGTCATTGCCTAAATCACTCACACAAGTGGCCGAGTTTTTAAAGCCGAAGCCGAGTGCCAGTTGCCCTAATGTGGCATTGACGACGGTATTGGGGAAGTGCGTACTTTTTAGCTCTGCAATGCCATCTTGAAATGATGCGAGGTTTTTATCTAAGGTTTCCAGCGAGCCAATGGGATTAGCGTAGTAGGCTGCGAATTCAGGCAGTGGTAATTGAGCCAGATCGAGCTCACTGTCTTGTAAGGTAAATTGACAGGCACCTAAAGCAAATTGGGCAACACACGGTGTACGGCGCTGGAAAAGTGCAGGGAACTGCTGTTTTAAGTTAAATTCAGCAAAGTGGTCGGTGCTATTTTGTCTAGCATGGTACACTTCAGTATCTGATAGGCTGGTGGCGGCAAGTAGATACACCGGTTTTGGCGCCGTGTTAATCGACGTTTTCTGGTGTTTACTGAGTAGCATGCTGGTATTGTGGCCACCAAACGCTGAGTTAGTCACCGCAAAAACATCAACAACCTGAGGCTTCGCCTGATTGGTTACTAATTGATACGCTTGGCAACAAGATCTTATTGAGTCGACACCCAGTGTTGCTGGTAGAAGTCCCTCATCCTGGCTGACCAAGGTTGAAATAAGTTCTACGGCACCAGCGGCACCAAGGGTATGACCAAAGTAAGATTTACTACTTGAAACTGAGACATCGCGCATGGCCTGCGCACCAATGGCTGATTGGATCCCTTTTAGTTCTGCGCCATCATTTGCTGGCGTACCAGTCCCGTGGCTGTTGATATATTCAATATCACTTGCCGCAACGGGGGCATAGGACAATGTCTGCGTAAAAGCACGGCGTACACCATCGCCCTCGGGGTTAGGTGCTGTAGCGTGGTGAGCATCTAAGCTTGACCCTGTCGCGAGCAATTGATATCGCAGCGTTGCGTTACGCTTATTGGCATGTGTTTGCGATTCAAAGACTAAAAACCCTGCGCCTTCACCTAAACTTAATCCCATTTTTTCGCTGTACGGAGCACAAGGTTCAGGACTCAAGGACTGTACCGACTGAAAGCCGCCGTAAACCAGATCGCTTAGAGCATCCGCACCGCCAGCAATGACGACATCGGCTTGGTCATTTTCGATAAGTTGCTTAGCAAAAGCAATGGCACTGCTACTTGCGGTACAGGCTGAGGTGAAGGTCATTACAGGGCCTTGAATACCAAAGTGGCGGCTGACATCGGTTGCAATTTGATGCGGTGGATAAAACTTAAATCCCAGTTGATGCTGACCTTTAAGGCTCTCCATTAATGAAAACATACCGCAATTTGCATTACCGAGAATAAATGCCACACGAGTACTGTCTATCTGAGTTAAGGCTAGGTTTGCATGCTCAAGTGCTTCTGTAACGGTATGGATAGCGTATTGGCTCGCCAGGTCCATATCAAAATGTTCTGCGCTGTGGTTCTCGTAGTTAATAGCGAGTGCCCCAACATTGTGTGTTAGTCCCTGTGTGTCGAAACGATTGATGCGGTCAATACCAGTGCGGTTTTCCTTGATGCTAGTTAGCAGCGCTTGGCGATTCTCGCCCGCTGCACAAAGCACACCATAACCAGTAATGAAAGTTTGTTGTTTATTATTCATGTACGCATTCCTGTAGTGCCGAGAGGGTGATTTTGCCGAGCTCGTTTTCTGGAAACTGCGCCAAAAAATGAACCTGCGGCGTGGGTAAATCTTTAAACCAACTTCTGATGTCCTGAAGTGTAGGGATGCAAGATAGTCCTTCGACAAAGGCGACCAGCTCGCCCCCTTTATTATTGTTATTGTCCTCGATAAAAAACACGCGATGGCGAAGCCCCACAAATCGTTCTTGGAGGATTTTTTCTATACTTTGTAGCGAGTAGCGTTTACCTGCATATTTAAATATTTGGTCTGCGCGCCCACCATGTGTGAATTGACTTTCATTGCTGAAAATCAGCTTATCTTTGAGCTCAAACTCTTCACAATTAGCCACTAAAAATGGCGACCTCAACATGGTTTTGCGCTCGGCATTTTGATAAATATCGACCGCAGTGAATTTGGTAAAGTGCGTTTCATTGTTACCTAATGGACGATAGCCGATACCGCCGGTTTCAGTGCTTCCTAGTACTTCAAAAGCTTGTAATGGAAGTGATAAGTAAGAAATAAGGTCGGCAAGTTTTTGCTCTTTCTCACCTTTGAATGGTGCACCTGAGCTTATTAAGTAGCAGTGGTTTTGGGTTAATTGATCGGCCACAAAGTCAAACATAGTTGGTGTTAAGATCACACCTACCTGTTTGTCTTTTAGAGGTTGTAAATCCGGTGTTGAACCGAGTTCGTAACACACCGGTTTGCCAAGCTGCAGAGGGAGCATAAATGCCCAAATAAAGCCGAACATGTGGCGGATATCAACGCAAGCACAAAAATAATCTACTGCGTCAAACGAGAAAGTGTCGGCAAAGGTGACGGCTTCAGCATGGAGTGAGGCGATGGATTTATGCCAAGTTTGTGGCTTGCCTGTGCTGCCTGACGTTTCAAAGCCAATTGTCTTATCGCTATGGTGTTGTAAAAATGCCGTCATGGAGCGAAACGGACTTTCTACTTCTTGATTGGCAAGCGCGAGTTCTTGCCAGCTAAATGCACTAGCGTTCGTGGCCGCATTCGCACTTAATATCGGAGTGATATTGTGTGCTAATAACACCATAGTGCTCACAATGATATCGCAGGGCGTGCCATCTTTGATAAGGCGAGCCTGACCGGTGATCTCACACTCTAGACTACGCTGTATCAATGCTAGTAAATCGGTCTCTTCGAGAGAGGTGACTTGATCTGCCCAAGTCTCCAAGGGGGTTACTTGTTTTTGTTGCGTTAAGCTTAACGCTATTTGACGTGTTAGTGTCGTCAAAGTTACAGTGCTCAATTCGCCCAAGTCTTTTAATTGGAACGCTTTTTTACATGCAGCAGATAACTGCATAAGGTCGACCGAGTCGAGAAATAGTGGCGCTTCAATTAAATTGGCGTCGTCACTTATTACGTCTAGTTGTTCTTTATCTACTTCTAACTCAGCTTCAATCAGTTGCATGAGTGTTGAACGAATGGCACTGTATGTTTGCATGGTGTCCTTCCAAGCGAAAATGGTTACGGTCAGATCAACAAGCTTCAGCTGTTGTTTGTGCTTCAACTTGTTCGTGAACAAAGCTAGCTAAGGTGCTGACGTTTTTCATTTTTTCTTGAATGGTTTGTTCTGGGTAATCTTTGAACTTAAGGTTGTATTTTTTCTCGATAGATACCACAAGATCGAGCACCTCGATGCTGTCTAGATCGAGACCGTCACCGATAAGTTGAGCATCATCTTCGATTTCATCAATGCTATCTACCACTTCTAAATTGTCTACAATGATGTCTTGTTTAATAAATTGTGTTATTGATTCTAAGTTACTCATTTTTATATCCTTTTCATTTTTATGGTGTGTGGTTTACGTCTCATTAGCGGTTTTTGAGCAACAATAAGCCCTAGCTGGCCGCAGCGAAGCTGCCAGCTATAGCGTTATCGTCATCTCAAAAATGACTTAAAGAGGGTTATTGCTCATTAAATAGGGCGTTAACCATATTGTTGATTTCGACATCCATCGGCCTATCTTCGATTACTGGCTGGAAGTTGCTGCTAATTTCGTCGAAAAACTCGCGAGAAAGTGGGTTGAGCTTTTCTGCTTTAGCATCTTTCCCATCGACATAAAACGCCTGGCGGATCGCCATTGCCTGAATAGCAATAACTGGCTTGATAAGATCTGTAATACGACGAAGGTCACGTGCGGCGATGGTGCCCATGCTGACGATGTCTTGGTTTAGTGCTTCTGTTGTGCGTGAAAATACCGACATAGGGCCTGCATTTTTAAGTGCTTCTGCAACAAGAGAAGAAGAGGTAATTTGCATTGCTTTGAAGCCGTGGTGTACCCAAGCTTTATCGCCAAGATCTTCACGCGCAACCAAGTTGTTAGAAATTCCACCGTTAAGACGATCGTCAACCAAAATGCCTAATTCACGCTCTAGTAACGCGCCCATGTTTGCAACGAGTGGCTTGAGGGTATCGCACACCGCTGCAACGTGACCTCCGTAGAAATGACCCGCGTTAAGGATGAGATCGTTCTCATCATCAAATAGTGGGTTATCGTTCACTGAGTTGATTTCAGTCGTTAGGATTTGTGATGCCCACATCTCAGCATCAATTAATGGACCTAATACTTGCGGAGAGCAGCGAATTGAGTAGCTATCTTGTAACCTGAACGTTTCTTGCTTGCCAAACTCAATGTTGTCATCGGTGCGATTTCTGCGACCTAAACGCTGATCGACGTTAGTCAAGCGTTCTAGAATTTTCTCTGCGCAGATCTGTTGACCGCGGTGTGGTTTAAGTTCGTGTACGCGTTTATGGAATGGTGATGCACGACCTTCGATAAGTTCCACATAAAGCGCGATCAGTTTACAGCTTAAATCAATGCCACGGCGGATATCTTTTAACGCATTGGTGGCAATGGCAGACATAACCGAAGTACCATTCATGATAGCTAAGCCCTCCTTCGGCTTTAGCTTATATGGCGTAATGTTTAGCTCTTCTAATACTTCAGCGGTATCCCGTAGTTGTCCTTGATAGTACACCTTACGCTTACCACCAAGTGCGGCACCGACATAAGAAAGTGGTGTTAAGTCGCCACTCGCGCCTACTGAGCCCATAGAAGGGATAGCTGGGATGATGCGGTTGTTTAGGAAGGTTTCCATTTGCGCCAGCAATTCCCAACTAACGCCTGAAAAGCCTTTGGCATTACAGTTCATGCGGATCAATAAAGTCGCAGCACAATCAGACTCTGAAAGGTAATCACCAACGCCACAGCCATGATAAGCAATGAGGTTTTGTTGTAATTCTTCAGAGAGAGAAGTCGAAATACGGTTACTTGCTGAGTTACCAAAACCAGTCGTTACGCCGTATATATCTTCTTGATTTGCTAATTTGTTGTCTAGGTATTGACGGTTCTGCTCGATTCTAGCTTTTAGTGCCAATTCGTCCAATTTTACTTTGGACAAGGGCTGAGCTGCGTAATCTTGCACTGATTCCAGAGAAAGTGGTTGATCTTGCGAGATGAAAACAATACTACCGAGCTTTTTCTCGACCTGAATTGCTTCCTTTTCTGTGTTGTACTGGTTCATGACTTTCCTACTCTGACTAAAATAATGAATCCGATTGTGATTTTCACAATGCTTATATTTTTGTATGACGGGAAACGGTTTAGAAAACCCAATCATACTTGTTAGAGGCGAGTACTACTTAACCAACGTCCCGTGTGTGCCAATCCGTTAACTTGGCCGGCTTTGTCGCGATACTATTGTCGCTATCTTTGTTACAAGATTATTTTATTTGTAAATAAAAAATATTAAATGTGATTTTTTGATTGTTGTGTTTTAAGAACGGCGGCTAGGTTAAGCCTGAGTTTTCAGGGTGTCAACACGAAAAATTTGACATTTTAATGTTAATTAAATCTAACGTTAACATAATTGAAATGTTATAAAATGATTGCAATATGGAGTTGTTAATAGCTATTTTTTATCTTTATGAGATATAAAGAATTAATTGATTTTTAAAGCTAAAACTCTATTTTTATTGAGCGTGGAAAGTTTAATAAAACTGACTTATGACAAATGTCACTATTTTGTGTGGTCGGATCTGAAAATGAATAGAATTGACTTATTTCGGCAGAAAGTTGAATTTTTTGTGAATAAAAAATGCGTTATAAATATAAATCTAGACGGCTAACCTTTGAGGTTGCCGGAATATCAGCAGCCTCAAAGGCGATGATTAATTAGTATTCTAAAACGGTGCTCATTAATCCAGTTTCACCGACGACGAGTAAGTAAGAGCGGTCTAGTGACGCATTGCAAAGGCTTATAACCTCATCCCCCATCATAATATCTTGATTACAGTCATCCACTTGATACCAACTACTGACTTCTCCTTTATCAAATTCAACGTCTGAACCGTTAATATTTAATGTCATTGTTTTTGAAGCTAATACTCGTACGGTAAATTTATTATCGTGATCATCTTTAGACTTTCTAACAACCTTTATATCTAAGGTATCGTTACTATCCTGCATTACAACAAAGTGATAATCTCGGTCATTACTTACCTTAATTTTTTCTTGTTCTACCATGCCAAGCTTATTGACTGACTCAGCATAAAAACTGATTTCACGGTTGGTGTTATGTTCGTGTGTTATGCGTACGGGTTCTGAACCGGAAGCGAGTACTTTGACGCGATATTTATCATCAGCGACATTTCGCTCATCACCGTCTAGCTCAGTATTAGCAAGGTGAAATGCAATTTCATAATCGGTGGCATTAACCAAGTTATATTGGTTTTTATAGATATCAGAACCGAAGTTGGCGGTCTCGATATCTTCAGACGAACATGCAACTGCTAATAGGGATAGGGTGGCTGCTGTTAGGATACGAAAGTTCATAGTTGATCTCCTTTATCAATATTTTGAACATAGGTCGTTAATCAAGCGATTTCGGAGCAAGAGTATAGGATGGAAAAATGAAAGGTTACTTAATGATGTTTATAAGGTGTTAAAAAATGTAGCGTGTAAGGCTTTGTTACAAAATAAGGTACGTCTTATACGCCATTTTACTTTCTAACTAGGTGATAAATATTGGCTTTTGTAATAAGTTAAGTTTTATGACAACTACATTTTTAAACATAAATATAAATCCCTATTTGGATTTATAGTGTAGGGCAAGATGATAACGATAAAATCTTTAAGTAAAAGCTTCTCCAAAGAGGTATTGTTTGACAATTACTCACAACAGTTTGAGCATAATAGAATTTGTTTAGCGGCACCGAATGGCGTAGGGAAAACCACCTTACTGTGCATGATTGCTGGACTTGATGATGCGTTCAATGGCGACATTCTTTTACAAGACAAGAAAATCGAGAAACGCCAAACACTTGTTGCACTTGCGTCAGACAACATTCCATTTCCTGCTTTTTTGCGTGCAAAGGAGTTATTAACTCTCACATCAACTGCATGGCAATGTGATTTTCCTTCGCAGCTGGTAAACGACTTTCAGTTTGAAACCTTTTTAATGACGCGCTACGCGGATCTCTCCTCTGGTAATAAAAAGAAGCTTCAGCTTATAAATGCCTTGATGCGTAATACCCCTTATTTATTGCTCGATGAGCCTACTGCGGCTTTGGACGCGGCAGGCTGCGAGTATATTGTTGAACTTGCTCAAAACTACGCAGGCATGGTGCTGATGACAAGTCATGAGCCTGAACCTTTTTTACAAGTTGGATTTAACTCTGTTCCCTTAGCACCAAAGCTGGGGAGCTAATATGCTTTATTACTATCGCTACAGGAAAGCATCTTTTTCCTTATCGCTGCAAGCGATAAGTCAGCAACTTCAGCAATTTGGCTTGATGATAGCTGCGTTGTTTCAAGTTTATCTGCTAGGTTTTATCGCAATACTATTTATGGGTATAGGTAAAATTGTAGAAAGTGATAATCCAGCTGCACAGGTACAAATTGTATGGGGATTACTTGCGGCACAAAGCTTTATTCTATTTGTGTTTCGAGATGCAGTGTTGGATAAAGCGCATAGAAATTACCACCACACGATACTGCATCATTCCGTCCATCAAAAAGTGGCGGATGGGTTGTCCGTACTGGTTGTTCACCCCTTATTATTGATGACGCTAATTCTCTGCTACTCAATTGGAATTGAGAAAATCACACAAGCGTGGCAATTACTGCTTTTTGCGGTGACGCAATTCTTCGTTGCCCTTTGCTTTATTTATCGGCCCTTGGGGACCAGTATTGGGCTATTGATAACGGCAATTATCAGTTTTGCTGTTATCGAAATTACTTGGTATTTGGCTGCTGTAAACCTAATAGCGATTGGCTGTGCAGTTTTGCTACCGCGTAAAGTGACGGTATCAGTAATGGTTAAAGGGTTGCCTACATTTTGGCTGAGTTTTGCTTACAACCACTATTTTGTGTTGCTTTGGCGCATTGTGATGAGTGTGTTGGTGCTATGGTTTGGTGCGATTTTAAGCGCAGAGCGCCCCGATCTGATGGCAAATTACGTTCCGGGTCTGGTGACGTTAAATCTATTATGGTGGTCGAGCCTTGCCATTGATCTCAAACCTGAAGTCTATGGCCGCACTGCATATTGGTTGAGTATAGATAAGCTGCAACCGGCAAAGCAGAGTATCTGGATTATTGTACTGACGGCTGCTGTCTGTTTTTCAGTGCCTGTTTACATGTTATTAGGACTGAGTGTAGTGAGTCTGTTACCCTATGCATTTTTGCCGCTTTTAGTGTTAAGTGCATTAAAAGGTCCACAACATTTAGCCATGACTTGGCTCAGCACCTTAGTACTGAGCTATACCGCGTATGTGCTTTGGTAATACCAACTGCTAGTTCGCAGCTTCAGAAAGGCGAGTCAATTTTTTGATATCGCCTTCGATACTCTCCATTTTTGCTATGAGCAGATTGCCAAGGGCGTCGATATCGTAGTGCCAAATCAGGTGGCCGACCTTTTTAAGTGTAGGGTTTTGCTCTGGCATCAATGTGAGTTGCCAGATGTAATCCTCGTTTGACCAAGCAGATTGCCAATAGATGTCGTTGCCACGAATTCTTAAGTTGCTAAATTGATTGGTTTGCTTGTGGTCTAGGGTATATTTATTTAATGCTTCTGAGTCGCTTTCGAAGAGCGTCTCGTACTCCAGCAGTAGGTCTTGTTGTAGCACAAACCAGGTTTGTCTTTTGGGGTGATAAAAGACAAAATCCGCTGCGCTTTGATGGCTGCTGATAAGCGCCCCAGACAAACTGTATTGGTTTAATGTTTCGCCGTCATAAGCCCATAGTGTTTGCTCATCTATCCAGCCCATGTTTTTGACAGGCTGACTCAGCTGAGAGTCGAACTGGGTGAGTGGGCGTTTTCGGTCGTATATCACTAAGTCGTTATCACGGTTTGAGGCCAAATAGCTCAGCTCTGGACTCCATACTAAAAAACCAACGTATTCATGCCCCTGATGAAAAGAAAGCTGGCTGATTCTATCATCGCGATATAGATACACCTCGCATACACCGCTGCGCCTCGACATAAATGCCGTTTCCCCCAAGCTGTTGGTCAGTGGCAGGTAATCGATGCTTGAGCTTGAAAATAAGGGGAGATCGTCTCGGTCTTTGATATTAACTTGAAAACTCTCCAATGCCGCGAATATATCGCCGCGATCATCGCTTGAGAAGCTTGTGTATAAGCCAATTTCTGTTTCCTTTATAGCCTGAATGTCACCGTCTCTAAAGTGCCGTGACAAGCTGCCATATTGACTCGCAATCACGGCTTGATGATAATTATCAAATGCCACGGAAGTCACAGGGACAGGCCATTCTATATGAACCGTGCCATCGAGTGTTTGAAGTCTTGCCAACCTCTGTTTATCTTGCACTAAGTAATAGGTTTTGCCTCCCCAACCTCGAATCGCCATTTTTAACTGCTCATTGGCTGCCAAAGCGAGTGGCAGTTTGACCATTTGATGGGACTCTAGCCGGTAAAGATGCGCTGCTTTTGCATTGTATTGACCGAACGTTAAAATAAGTTCCTTATCATTTTTCCAAACAGGTTTAGTACCAACCTGGCAGGGAATAATTTGAGAACTGTGGAAAAATTGCCCCGCAGCAGTCATCACATGAAGTTGACAGCCACTGCCTTGATATTGCCAGAACGCCAGCTTATCTGAGTCGGGGCTCCAACTTGGAAAACTAATACGAGAGTCGAAATGGTGTGCATTTAATTGATAGCCTTGTTTGTTGGCAATCACAAGATGAGTAAAATCTTTAATGTAGGCGATGAGATCTTGGCTTCGGTGGGCATCAACGTCAAATTCAAGGCCTAGATCATGGCTAAGGCTCGAGGTTTCGTAGCGTGGCGGTGTTTTTTCAGTCGGTGTTTGATTAAAAAAGGCGATTGCGCCAAAGCATAACACTGCCATAACGACAGTGCTAAAAGAGAAAAAATGGGATTTGGTTATTGTTTTTACGGGTTTTATCGTATGCTGAGACACCTTATCATGGCTTGTCAGTGGCGCGATAAAACGATAACCCCGTTTGGGGATAGTTTTGATATAAATCGGGTTTTTAGGGTCATCCCCAAGCACTTTTCGCAGTTTAGTCAGTAGCTGATAAAGGCTATTAGGTTCGACAACCGCGTGTTGCCATAGCTTCTCAGTAAGCCAATATTTCTCTAGTACTTCGTTATGATGCTCAATAAAAAGTGCGAGTAACCTTGCCATTTGTGGCTCAAGTTTTACGGTTTCTTGGCTTTGCCTATGTGTTAGGCAGTCTTGCTGGAGATCAAACTGCCAATGTCCAAAACAAACCATCTCTACTTCCTGTGCCTGCACGCTGAGTACCAATTTCAATAATCAAAACCAATTGTTCCCATAACGTTAGCGTTTCTTAAGATTAAGTCAATGTTTATAAAGGTTAAGTCAACTTTCTTCAGAAAAAGTTAAGAACTTTTTACGGCAAAGTTTGTTGCAATAGCAGGCATAACTCTGAGGAAAGTATGTATGAATAAAAGCAATAAATTTTGGCTTGGTTTAAGTTATCCCATGATGGCAGGAGCTGTACTTGCGGAACCTATCGTGATTGATGGTAAGTTAAATGAAGCGCAGTGGGGTTCTGCTACGCACTTTGAACAATTTGTTCAGGTTGTGCCTGTAACTTTGGCATCTGCCAATGACAAAATTACAGCAAAAGCCTTTGCAACCGCCGACGGTGTTTATATTGGTATTAAAAACCTTCAGAATAAAGCCGAGCGTAAGCGACAATTCAATATCCATGACCGCTTTATGCAAGCTGACTTCAATCGGGTAGTTGTGGACTTTTCAGGTGACGGCAGTAGTGCATATCAATTCTCGGTGACATTAGGTGGCGGCTCGCAAGATGGTGTTGTAACCCCGAGCTTAAACGTGGATTACGATTGGGATGGGGACTGGCACTATGCCAATCACATTGACGATACGTATTGGACCACAGAATTATTGATCCCTTGGCATACCGTGTCGTTTCAGCCGGGAGATGAGCAGGGGCTTAAAAATATTGGGGTTTCGGTACAATTATATGAGCTTAAAAGTAATTTTATCTATGCAAACCATGAGGATACAACAGCAAACAACGACTTCTTCTTGTCTATGCCAAAGATCGCAGCACACATCCCCGCGCATTCTCAATTGGCATTTGTGCCTTACTTTGCGCATCAAGCTCAATTTGCACCTCTAAGCACTTCGCCTTCCGAGCGCCAGCACCAGTCCGATGTTGGTTTTGATTTATTCTACAAGCCTTCTCATCATCAGAAGGTGAGTCTTGCTGTGAATCCTGACTTTGGTCAGGTGGATATCGATGATGTTGATGTGAATTATTCGGCCGTAGAAACGCTTCGCACCGATAAACGTCCATTTTTCACCCAAGATATCAGCCTGTTTGAAGTTGCTGCACTTGAAAGCACTAAGCTTATTCATACTCGTCGTATAGGGGCATCAAGTGATAATGGTACACGCGCGATCACCCCCATAGATGCGGCGCTACGATTTGTACATAAAGGAAAGTCGGTACAATTTGGTACTTTTGCTGTGTCTGAGTCAGACTTTTCGGACGATATTGGTAAGCAGTTTTTTGCAGCAAGAGCTAATTATCGCACGCAAGATTGGCAGGCTGGTGTGCTTGCGACCAAAACAGACAGGCCGTTTCTTGAGCGTGATGCTATGAGTTATGCCCTTGATGGCCAGTATCGTAGTGATACTTGGTCTTTCAAAGGCGCGCTATTACAAACTGAGGTAGAAACACAAAAGCAAGGTGTTACAGGTCAAGGTGTATCGCTAGAGGCGGAGTATCAACAGTCGTTACAGACAAAGTTCGCTGCGCGCTACTTTGCAGTGGATGACGAATTTGATAATCGTGATCTCGGCTATATGAAACGCAATGACTGGCAGGTGAGTGAGCTTTATGGTGAATACTCGATGCACCCAAAAGACAGCTGGTTTACCAGATTAAAGCAGTCACTCACACTGAGGCATGAGCAAAATAATGCTGGAACAGACTTAGCGGCCAGACAAGCATATTTAGCGCAGTTTTTGCTGGCAAATGGTGGTCAGCTCAATCTCGGGCTAGATTATTACACCAGCGGTAAACAAGACAACTTAGGGCGAGGCACTGAGATGTTTGAGATGCCAAGTCGTGTGGAGTCTCGGGTATTTTATCAAAGCCCTTATGTGGGAGACTTTTCTTGGGCTGCAAGTATAGAGCTTGACCAAGAAGGAATATCAGGCTCAGCACAGCAGTACGCCGTGGATTTGACGTGGATGCCACATTACAACTGGAACCTTAAGTTGAGTAATTTCTTTAGAAGCGGTGATGGTTGGCTGATGGCAAACGGGCAAAACCGCTTGAGTGAATACGACAGGGATGAGTTTTCCAATAAATTTGAATTTAATGGCCGGATCACCGATGACCTTGAACTCAGTGGTTCGCTACAGTGGACGGTACTAGAAGCGCAAAGTAAGACGATTTATCAAATTACCAATGGCGAGCTTCGCGAAATTCATGGTGACACCAGTTTTGACGACAGGCGCTTAGCAAGCCAGATAAAACTGCGTTATCGCATGGGTGCATATTCAGACATTTTTTTAGTGTATCAACGAGGAGGTGCAAACTTTTCGACACTTGAAAAGTCTCAAGTCGGGCGCAGAGATTGGTTTGGTAGTGTTGCCGATTTATGGCAACAGCCAGTGCAAGACTTAGTGACGTTTAAGGTGCGATATTTATTTTAAATCACTGATTACTAGAGCTGTGTTCCCCCGGCTCTAATCTGCCAAGAAAAAAGGCCAGAAAATTCTGACCTTTATATCCACGCTAATTGCTAGGGTAGTATGGATCACACCACCTAAACAAAAATAGTTATGCTGCGTCTGCTTTACTTGATTCCTTAGTTCTTGCTTTACCAGCAAGTAACTCTTCAGGGTCAAAGTCATCAACGTTGATAACGGCAAGACGCTTCGCTTCAACGGCAGTCAATTTAGCTGCTTCGTCTTCGCTTAGTACGCCAGCTTCAAGCCCCATTGCTGCTACTTTATCAAGTTGCATAAACGGTAACTTTTTACCAGTACCACGGCATACTTTTTCAAATAACGGCTCTACGGCAAGAATGTCTTTTAGCGTTTGCTCTTGCTTACCAAGCAAGCACAGTGGCTCATCTTTTAAGTAGATGTGTGTTGCAAGGCGATCACGCGTTTCGCTAGGTACTTGAAGTAGCTGAGCAAGCTTGTGCTCCATTTTGTCGGTTGGTTTACGAACCGGACGACCAAATGGGAACAGGACCACTTTCAACAGGCCACGTAATGCAGCAGAAGGCATGTTGTTGATCAAGTCAGCAAGGGCACGTTGACAAAGGTACAGGTGCTCCTGACAAGACCATTGTACAAACGGTAAGTCTTCTTTACGACGACCTTCATCGTTATAGCGCTTAAGCGTTGCAGACACCAAATAAAGGTAGCTTAATAAGTCGCCCAAACGTGCAGAAATGCGCTCTTTACGCTTAAGTGAGCCACCAAATACAGCCATACAAATATCAGACATTAATGCCAATGATGCACTGTAACGAGCAGCATTACGATAATAAACCGCGGTTTCATCGTTAAATGGTACTTTGGTGAAACGTGCACCGGTTAGGGCTAACCACTTAGTTCTTACCAAGTTCGACATAGTGAAACCGATGTGACCCATCAAGGATTTATCGAAGCTATCAAGTGCTTCTTGTTTATCTTTGATAGAGCAAGCTTCAAGTTCAGCCAGTACAAATGGATGGCAACGAATAGCGCCTTGACCGTAGATGATCATGTTACGGGTTAGGATGTTTGCACCTTCTACCGTAATTGCAATTGGTGCACCTTGGTAACCACGGCCAACGTAGTTGTTTGGACCTAGACAAATCCCTTTACCACCATGAATATCCATAGCATGGATGGTGGAAGCTCGCATTTGCTCGGTTAGGTGGTACTTCAAAATGGCAGAAACAACCGAAGGTTTTTCACCTAAATCTACTGCGCCAGTTGACATAGTCACCGCAGCATCAGAGCTATACGCATAGCCACCAAGTTTCGCTAGTGCCTCTTCAATCCCTTCCATCTTACCGATAGGAAGTTTGAACTGGCGGCGAATGCGACTGTATGCGCCACTTGCAACTGCAAGGGATTTAATACCACCGGCAGAGTTTGAAGGTAGCGTAATAACACGACCAACCGACAAACACTCAACCAGCATGCGCCAGCCTTGTCCTGCCATTTTTGCGCCACCGATAATGAAGTCGAGTGGTACAAACACGTTCTCACCTTGTGTTGGACCATTTTGGAATGGCACATTTAGAGGGAAGTGGCGACGACCAATTTTTACACCTGGAGTGTTTGTCGGAATAAGCGCACAAGTAATACCTAGCTCTTCTTTATCACCTAATAGACCGTCCGGGTCGCGCATCTTAAACGCCAGACCAAGTACAGTCGCAACAGGTGCTAAAGTAATATAACGTTTGTTCCACGTTAGGCTAATACCTAATACTTCTTCACCTTCCCATTCGCCTTTACATACCACACCAAAGTCAGGGATAGATGAAGCATCAGAGCCCGCTTCTGGTGACGTTAATGCAAAACAAGGAATTTCATCACCCACTGCTAGGCGAGGTAAGTAGTGTTCTTTTTGCTCGTCAGTACCGTAGTGCTGAAGTAGTTCACCTGGGCCCAACGAGTTAGGTACGCCCACGATAGACGAAAGTAAAGTTGATTTACTGGTAAGCTTTTGTAGTACACAAGATTGCGCGTAAGCTGAAAACTCAAGACCACCGTATTGCTTTTTGATGATCATCGCAAAGAACTTGTTGTCTTTTAAGTATTGCCACACGTCTTGCGGTAAGTCCGTCAGTTCGTGTGTTGCTTCCCAATCGTTAAGCATGGCACACACTTCTTCCACCGGACCATCCAAAAACGCTTGCTCTTCAACGCTCAAACGTGGCTTTGGAAACTGATGAAGTTTATCCCAGTTTGGGTTACCACAAAATAGGTCGGCTTCCCACCAAGTAGTACCTGCATCAATCGCTGACTTTTCGGTTTCTGACATTGTCGGCGTTACTTTTTTGAACGCTTTAAATGCCGGAGCCACGATGTACTGCTGACGTAGGTTCGTTACTGAAAGCGGAATAACAATCGCTAAGAAAATTAACCAAGAGATAATGCCAAATGCACCAGCAAAGGTGCCAACTAGCATTGTAACTGCTGCAATACCTAGAGCGGTATTCCAGCTTGCGCGATGATAGCTTGCTGCACTGAGCAAGGCTAACAACGCGAGAACAAATATAAGTGTCATGTTGTTCTTCCTTATAAGAGGTCTGACCACCCAGTTAGACTAGCTGGTTAACGCTGATATTTCAAGCGTCTTCATACCCTGTATGCGAATTAGTTGATGCCTTGTTGGGACATATTATTTACGTTTTGTACTTAATCTGAGTGTTAAATGAGTCATGCTTCTCATGTCAGTAATTTAAAAGTTATTGATTACACCCCAGCTACAACCTGAGAGAATTTTCAACGTTATTCATTACTGATCGATATTTAAGTGTAATGAACGTAGTGCAATGTGACGAAAATGCACATGAATTTTCTTTCAGAGAAGTTCGTTATCTGTGCATTATAATTGCCAAAACTTCATGTCTGATTTGCATTGAAATACACGTTAATGTTTCTACAATTGGGTTAAGCATAGCGACAAAATGGTGCTTTTAAGAATTGCTAAGGAGTGCAAATGCAGTCCATTTTCTTAGTCGCTATGTCAGTTAGGATTTACCGCCACGACCTAGTGTGGCGGTTGGTATTGCTGTCCATGTTAAGGAGAAACGAGATGCAGCAGAGCATTTTTTATCTAATCACTATTTTGGCCTTTGCGGCCATGTTGTCGGCCTTTCACCTCTTTCCTGAAGCGGTAATTTTTAATGTTTTTAGTAGTTTGTTTGCCGCATTACTTGGCTACCGTGCTTATACTCGTTGGGCCTTATTGCTGTGTTGTATTAACGTGCTGGCCATGACATTTTGCCCTTTACTTGACTCAGGTGGCTGGTTAAGTCTAAAGGGGGCGGTCGTTTTTGTATGCTGTGTGATGTTTTTTGCAATAGCTTTTGGTTGCAATAAAGCGGTGACACAAAATAAAAGGTTTTATTATTAGTCGTCTACCTTGCCATGTTAAACTCGACTTAGGCGATGTGTTATCGCCCGAGTACTCGAGACAATAGGTGACAGGAAACCCGCATGCGAATATTAGCTGATCAAAATATGCCCTTAGTTGAGTCATTCTTCCGTGAAATTGGTGAGGTAACTCGGTTTGATGGCCGTAGCCTTCAACCTGACGAGCTAAAAAATGTCGATATTCTGTTGACTCGCTCAGTTACTAAGGTCAACAAGGCCCTGTTAGCACAAGCAGATAGACTGAAGTTTGTTGGGACTGCGACAATCGGAATTGATCATATTGATACCTCATTGCTGGACAGCGCCAATATTTCGTTCAGCAGCGCACCTGGCTGCAATGCGATAGCTGTTGCCGAGTACGTGATAAGCGCTCTACTTGCATACGCACAAGAAACCTCCACGCCACTTCAAGATAAAACGATTGCCATCATTGGTGTTGGTAATATTGGCGCGTGTTTGGCATCAAAGCTTAAAGGACTTGGTCTTACGATATTATTGTGTGACCCCGTAAGGCAGCAAGCGAGGACATTGGATTCACATGTAGCTTTAGATGAAGCCTTGGCTCGTGCGGATATTGTGACATTTCACGTTCCATTAGTTAAGCAGGGTCCTCATAAGACAGTTCATCTACTTGATGCTTCGCGGATAGCTGCATTAAAACCGGGGACGGTGATAGTCAATGCAAGCCGTGGAGATGTCATCGATAATCAAGCGCTTTTGCGCGCGGTAGAGGGTGGGCAAGCGCTCGAGCTGATCTTAGATGTTTGGGAAAATGAGCCGAATATTTTACAGCCGTTGTTAAAGTATACTCGCTTTGCATCTGTGCATATTGCCGGCCATACGCTAGAAGGCAAGGCACGAGGCACGCAAATGTTATACGAAGCCGTATGCCGAGAATTCGATTTACCAGCCAGCAAAACGATTAGTGATTTTCTCCCTAAGCCAAGTGTCACAGGCTGCCAATTGCAAAGCACAGCCAACGAGCAGGATATTGTCAATTTAGCGCATCTTGTTTATGACATTCGTCGTGATGATGGCATCATGAGAAAACAGCTAAACACATTGGGCTTTGATACCTTGCGTAAAGCATATCCCGTGCGTCGAGAATTTAGTACAATTGCAGTCAATAATGACTCACCAATCAGTGAAAAGCTTTACCAACTTGGCTTTTCTGAGCACAAGAGTTAAGTGCTGTGGTTGGTATATTACAGAATGAGGAAAAATAATGTCGCAAAAATATAATGTTGCGGTACTTGGCGCAACAGGTCTTGTTGGCAAGCAAATTATCGAATTACTAGCGGAACGAAAATTTCCTGTAGACACTTTATACCCACTCGCGAGTAGCCGAAGCGCGGGTGAAGAAATTGACTTTATGGGTGAAAAAATCGAAGTTCTGGATGTTGAAGAGTTTGATTTTTCTAATGCCCATATCGGTTTGTTTTCAGCAGGTGGTTCCGTGTCGGAGAAGTATGCACCAATCGCCGCTGAAGCTGGCTGCATTGTGATAGATAACACCTCACATTTTAGATACGACTTTGATATTCCATTAGTGGTTCCTGAGGTGAATAAAGACAGTCTTGCCGATTTTAGAAATCGCAACATCATTGCTAACCCAAACTGCTCTACAATTCAAATGCTAGTGGCACTGAAACCAATTTATGATGCCTATGGTATTGACAGAATTAATGTCTCAACTTACCAAGCGGTATCTGGCGCAGGTAAAGAAGCGGTAGATGAGTTGGCTAAGCAAACTGCAAACTTAATGAATGCAAGACCGATGGAAAACGAAGTGTTTAGCAAACAAATCGCTTTTAACGTCATTCCCCAAATTGATGCGTTCCAAGAAAATGGTTACACCAAAGAAGAAATGAAGATGGTGTGGGAGACGCAAAAAATATTGGGCGATTCGAGTATTTTGGTTAACCCGACAGCGGTTCGCGTTCCTGTGTTTTTTGGTCATGCTGAGACTATTCACCTTGAAACACGCATGCCTTACGATCTTGAACACGTTAAGCAGTTACTTGCTGATGCGCCGGGCGTTGAGCTAATTGAAGACGAAAACGATTATCCAACACCGGTAAGTGACGCAAGTGGTAGCGATACTGTTTATGTGGGTCGTGTAAGGCAAGATATTTCACATCCACTGGGCTTAAACTTATGGGTGGTATCAGATAACACCAGAAAAGGTGCCGCAACAAATAGCATTCAAATCGCTGAAGCCTTGATAGAAAGCTATCTATAAGTACCCATTGATATCGAAAAGTAAGCAGAGTATTGCTTACTTTTCTGCGCCATAACGGCAAACTTCTGCCGAGAAGTTTGCCGTTAAGTCAAATACTTGACTATTCTTCACTTATATCAGCTTTTCAAAATCAGTAAAAAGCATTATAACCATGTTACCTTTCAATACGTTGCAATGGATATTCCAACATATCTGGTTTATAGTTTGCATTTGGAATAGAGCTTGCTTCAAAGCCATAATAATAAAATGTCGTTTAACGGGTGTTAAACATTTGAGTAAAGGATCGGCATGCGCGGTTTAGCCTTATTTAGTATCTTTGTATTCGCACTGATTGCCACACCAGTATATACCCAAGAGGGAGTGGTGTTAAAAGGCCCTAAAGGGGTTGATTATGGGGCTCAAGGTCGGTCAATAGGGCCAATCAGGCCTACGGATACATTGTGGCGTATAGCACAAAAAGTGCGACCAGATGACTCGGTCACCATTTATCAGGTGATGAAAGCGCTTTATGATAAAAATCCTAATTCATTTCTAGATAAAAACCTCAACCATATGCAGCATGGGACGTATTTACGTATTCCCACCATCGATGAAATTCGTAGTGTTAACCCTGAGTTGGCAAAGCAAAAGTCCGATCAAGATGATAAGCTTTGGGAGATGAAGCGTAAGGGATTATTGAATCCAAATGCGATAAACGAAGCTGAAAAAAAGGTTACACAAGCTCGAAAAGTCGATGTTGAAGAAGCAAAAGAAGACCTGACTAATCAACTGCGCTCTTTAAAGATGGAACAGGACATGCGCCTGATGGACTTACAAAAAGAGTTCAAATCCTCAGTGCGTAATGTTGAAGAAATCCTATCTGAAAACAATAAGTTAAAGCAGCAGCTCGGCGCCATTTCTAATGAGCTTCAAACGGTTCGTACCCAACTTGGTAAAGATAGCGAAATCCAGCAACAGCTCAAGGCTGTTATTGACTTGCAAAATGAAATGATTGACCAACAGGCCGCTCAAGCAAAAGCGCAAGAAAGCGGTGAATTAAGCGCATTCTTTAGCTCGGCAGCTGGAATTGCGTTACTTGCCACATTACCAGCACTATTGGCGATAGCTGGATTAGTTATGTTTCTACGTCGAAGAAACCAACCTCAAGCGTCGACAGATGACGACGATTTTCTTCCACAAACACCATCGGTGGCAGCAGGTGCTGCTGCGGCGGGAGCAGCAACCGCTGCCACTGCATTTGACCCTGAGCCAGACCCTCTTGATATCGGAATGGGCGACGAAGAAGATGCACTGGACGCAAGCGTACAGTTAGATGACGACATCTTACCTGAAGACGATGAAATTACCTTTGACTCACTCGATGATGACTTCGATGAAGGAAGCGATACGTTAGATCAAGATGAATTGGATAGCTTACTTAATGAAGATATTTCGTTTGATGATGATCATGACGAAGACTTTATGCAACAGAGCTTCGACGAGACCGGTGATGAAGTTTCGCTTGATGTTGATGATGGCCAAGATCTTCTAAGTGACAGCGATCTAGATGATTTGTTCAATGAGTCTCAAGACGAAGAAATTGATGTTAGCGATGACGCCCTTGCAGCCCTGAGTGAAGAACTTGCTGATGAGCAAGCTGACTCTGTTACAGACAATGATGATATCGAGTCAATCCTTGACGGTGCGCTAGACGAAGAACCCGAATTTAGTGGCAACTTTGATAGTGAGAGTTTAGTCGATGCTGATGATATCGATGCGCTAATTGATGCCTCTCAAGATGCTGACGATGATGCGCTGCCTGATTTTGAAGAACCAAGCACTGAGCTTGCGGGGGATGATATTGACGCTTTGTTAAATGAAGTGCAAGACGATGCGCTAGCTGAAATTAACGAAGAGTCAGATACGCTCGACGGTGATGATATTGATGCTTTATTAGATGAAGCGCAAGAAGATACGTTGCCGGAACTAGAAGAAGAGTCTGATGATCTAGCTGGTGATGATATCGATGCTTTATTAGATGAAACACACGAAGATAACTTGCCAGAGCAGGAGGATGAATCTGATGAACTGGAGAATGACGAACTAGATGCATTAGTTGATGAAACACCAGAAGAT
>NZ_PNDS01000143.1 GCF_005886535.1 Pseudoalteromonas sp. S2755 | reverse complement strand
AAAAGCTGAAAAATTAAATTCTGATAGATAACGAAAGTTATTTATCGAGTTTTCGAAAGAAAATGCCGATTAATCATTTCGATGATTAATTAGCGTCTACTTTAGTATTCAATATTAACTTCTGGCGAAGTTAAACTGTCTTTGACGATACAAACCATTTTGGGTTGTATGGTTAAGTGACTAAGCGTACACGGTGGATGCCTTGGCAGTTGGAGGCGATGAAGGACGTACTAACTTGCGATAAGCCTAGTCAAGCCAGTAAGAGGCGCTTGAGACTAGGATTTCCGAATGGGGAAACCCACCTGCTTGCAGGTATCGTTAACTGAATACATAGGTTAACGAGGCGAACGCGGAGAACTGAAACATCTAAGTACCCGTAGGAAAAGAAATCAACCGAGATTCCGAAAGTAGCGGCGAGCGAAATCGGACCAGCCCTTAAGCTTTAGTGTAGTTAGTGGAACATGCTGGAAAGCATGACGAAACAGGGTGATAGTCCCGTACACAAAAACTTATCTAAAGTGAAATCGAGTAGGTCGGAGCACGTGAAACTTTGACTGAATATGGGGGGACCATCCTCCAAGGCTAAATACTCCCAACTGACCGATAGTGAACCAGTACCGTGAGGGAAAGGCGAAAAGAACCCCTGTGAGGGGAGTGAAATAGAACCTGAAACCGTGTACGTACAAGCAGTAGGAGCCTACTTGTTGGGTGACTGCGTACCTTTTGTATAATGGGTCAGCGACTTATATTCTGTAGCGAGGTTAACCATT
>NZ_PNDS01000142.1 GCF_005886535.1 Pseudoalteromonas sp. S2755 | reverse complement strand
ACCTCGCGATCTTTCACTAAAACTAAAACCAGCATTTAGGAGCTGCAACCTAAGGGCGGAAGCGTGCCTGAATGCCGTAGCAGCGACTTTATGTCGCGACAGAGTGGTTCAGACGGGCTTTACACCGCGAAAACATAAACACCTTGGGTCAATGTGGTAGGAGCGAGTTCACCTCGCGATCTTTTACTAAAATTAAAACCCGCATTTAGGAGCTGCAACCTAAGGGCGGAAGTGTGCCTGAATGCCGTAGCAGCGACTTTATGTCGCGACAGAATAGTTCAAACGTAGACCTAACAGCTTTACGCCGCGACCAAGCAGCAAAGATTAAATTGCAAATTAAGAAATAACAAAAATAACAATCTAAAAAGTGAACTCAAACTTGATAAAGGTTTTTAACCACAGCTTTAGCTAAAAACATAGAATATAGAGTGAGATCTTGCGCAAAACCTAGTACTCACTTGCGATTAACAATCGTGCATGCTTTAATTAGCCCACGAAATTTTTATTGCACCTCTACTATTTACCAAAGGGCAATAAAAGTAATTAAAAGAAAAGATTACAACACTTTTGGGAAGAAACAATGGCGCTACGCTGTAAAACTATCATTGCTTCAGCCGTTCTGATGACAATGAGCGGCTGTACACTTGTTCCTGGTGGCCATTTTGAAGGGATCGGCTCTGGTGAACAAACAGCAAATCTAGAACGCGACTTAGAAAAAGTAAATATTCACATCATCGACTCTCAGTTAGTTCAAGAGCACAAAATCAAACAAGCCAAAAAAATTGACCGTTCGTCACTTGCAGGTATCGATGTCTCAAACTATGAATATCGTTTAGGCGTTGGGGATGTCATTACAATTGGTGTTTGGGATCACCCGGAACTTACGATCCCGGCTGCGGTACAAAGAACAGCCGAGTTTGATGGTTTCCGTGTTCAGGCCGACGGCACTATTAATTTTGCCTACGCCCCAAAAGTTCCGGCAGCAGGCAGAACAGTAAATGAGTTACGTGAAGATCTTACCAAACGCTTAAGCCGTGTTATCGAAGAACCACAGATAGATGTAAAAGTCGTTGGTTTTAAAAGCCAAAAAACATACGTAACTGGTGAAGTAACTAAGCCGGGTGTATACCCAATTACAGAAACGCCAGTCACGCTAATTGATGCAATAAACCAAGCCGGCGGTTTGACTGAAAGTGCTGACTGGGAAACCGTAACTTTTACTCGCGGTGAGAAAACAGAGGTTATTCAACTCGATGACTTCTATGCTGAGGGTGATATTTCACAAAACCGTTTGTTGCAACATGGTGATATCATTCATATCAGCCGTAACGACAAGCGTAATGTTTATGTTTTAGGCGACGTAATTAAAGCAGGTAAAGTAGACGTAAACCGATATGGGTTAAGTCTAGCTGAAGCACTAACGGATGTTGGTGGCTTTAACGAGCGCACAGCTGATGCTAATGGCGTTTTTGTACTGCGTAAACGCGACCTACAAAAAGACGGTGTGCTTGCAGATGTATATCAACTACACGCAAAAAATGTTGCCTCACTGGTACTTGCAGAGCAATTTGAATTGCAACCGCAAGATATCGTATACGTAACTAGCGCGCCACTTGCTCGCTGGAACAAAGTTATCAGCCTACTATTGCCTTCGCTATCAACGGTGGATGCAATTCAAGATATTGAAAATCAATAGTGTGATTGCTTATGTTTGATAGTGTATTAATGGTTTGCGCTGGCAATATTTGCCGCAGTCCAACTGCAGAGTATGTATTAAAAAGCAAATTGGCGGGCAAGAATATTCAAGTGTCGTCGGCGGGCTTAACCGCGTTAGAAGGTAAATCCGCCGATGCAATGGCACAAGAACTTACTAAGCTGCAAGACATCGACATGAGTGAGCACCAAGGGCGCCAACTCAGTGGTGCGCTTGTTGCGCAAAACAGTCTAATCTTAGTAATGGAACATAGGCACCTTGATGACTTATGCAGCCGTTACCCTCAAGCTCGCGGTAAAACCTTTTTACTCGGTAAATGGATTGGCGATAAAGAAATCCCCGATCCATACCGCCAGTCTAAAGAAGCGTTTGAACACGTATATGAGCTTATCGATAGCGCCTGCGGCGCTTGGCAACAGTATTTATAAGGAATTGCGAGTATATGAATGCTCAGCCAAATCTAATTTCTCCGCAAAAATCTAAACAAGAAGATACGCAAGAGATCGACTTAATGGCACTCTTCGGTGCTTTATTGGATGCCAAATGGTTTATTGCCGGTATTACATCGCTATTTATGTTGTTAGGGGTGGCTTACGCCATATTTAGCACGCCAATCTACCAAGCAACCGCAATGGTACAGGTAGAAGAAAAAGGCGGCTCAGTCCCAGGCTTTGACGACATGTCTGGTATGTTTGAAAGCACCTCTGCGGCAGTGACTGAAATCGAGCTACTCAAATCAAGAAGTATTATAGGTGAAGCGGTAGATACGCTTAATCTAGATATAGCAGTAGAACCAAAGCTTTTTCCTTTATTTGGGGGGCGAAGTTTTCGCCAGTTTGTACCACAAGCTGAAGGTGAAGTTGCGGAACCAAGCTTTGGCGCAAATTCTTATGCATGGGGCGGTGAAAAGGTAGAGATCCACCGGTTTAGAGTGCCTAAAAGCGCTGAGGGAACAGAGTTCACTTTATTGGCGCAAACGGATGACAGTTTTGTTCTACTAAATGCAGATGATGAAGAAGTGCTTTCTGGTCAAGTTGGGCAGGAAGTCAAATCAGGCCAGTTTGAATTAATCATCAAAACACTTATTGCACGCCCAGGTACTGAATTCTCAATAGTAAAACGTAACAGATTACAAACGATATTAGACTTACAAAGTGCTATATCTGCATCTGAAAAAGGCAAAGATTCAGGTATTATCAACCTTGCATTACAAGATAAAACTCCAGCCTATGCAGAAAAAGTACTCGATAAAGTTGCCAGTATTTATGTTCGCCGTAACGTAGAGCGAAACAGTGCTGAGGCACAGCAATCTTTGGAATTTTTGGAAGTGCAGCTTCCAGAAGTTAAGCGTAATCTTGAGCGTGCTGAGAAAGCCTTTAACGATTATCAAATTCGTCAAGAATCCATTGATATTAGCCTAGAAACACAGGGCGTTTTAGAACAAATTGTTGCATTAGAAACTAAATTGCAAGAACTAGAATTAAAACGCTTAGAGCTTGGCCGGAAGTTTAAACGTGAACACCCTTCTTACCGTGGTGTGGTGGAACAAATTGATACCGTGAAACGTCAACGTAACGAGTTAGCGGGTGAAGTTCAAGGCTTGCCAGAAACCCAGCGTGAGCTGTTACGTTTAAAACGTGATGTAGAAGTAAACAACGAGATCTACACCCTTTTACTTGGTAAAACGCAGGAGTTAGATATTGTGCGTGCAGGCACCGTTGGTAATGTGCGCATCGTAGATTATGCAGAGGTAAACACAACCCAGCCGGTCAAGCCTAAAAAAGCACTAATCGTTGTGATGGCCACCATATTAGGGGGTATGTTAGCCATTGCTATAGTACTTATTCAAAAAGCACTACATAAAGGCATTGAAGATCCGGGTGAAATTGAAGCGCTAGGTCTACCTGTTTATGCAAGCGTTCCATTCTCTGAATATCAAGTGAAGCTTACTGGTTTTGCTAGAGCGCGGAAAGGTAAAACCGCAAAAGCAAAATCAATATTGGCGATTGATAATCCAGCAGACCTATCGGTAGAAGCTCTACGAAGCCTACGCACAAGCCTACACTTTGCTATGTTAGAAGCTAAAAACAACGTTATTGCGATTTCAGGGCCGAGCCCTGGTGTAGGTAAATCATTTATTACAGTTAACTTAGCGACAGTCCTTGCGCAAAGCGGTAAAAAGGTACTGGTAATTGACGGGGATATGCGCAAAGGCTACTTACAAACACAGTTTGGTATGAAATGGGATGATGGCTTAAGCGATTATCTATCGGGTCGCTTAGACCTAACTCAAACGATAAAAAATACGCAAGTAGAAGGATTAGATGTAATGACTCGCGGTCAAATACCGCCAAATCCTTCGGAGCTATTAATGCACCAAAACTTCACCAAGTTAGTGGATGAGGTTAGTGAAATATACGACTTGGTAATTATCGATACACCACCAATCTTAGCGGTAACAGACCCAGCAATTGTGAGTGCGCACGCTGGTACAACATTACTAGTGACCCGTTTTGGTCAAAACCATGCAAAAGAGCTAGAAATTACGCGAAATCGTTTTGAGCAAAATGGCATAGATGTCAAAGGGGTGGTATTTAATGGTGTTGTGAAGAAAGCCAGTAACACATATGGGTATTATGGTTATTATAATTATGAATATAAATCTGAATAAAGATTTTTAATATAATTAGTTATACAAGAGAAACTTCTTTAATGGAAATGATATGAAATTTGCTATAGTTGGTGCAGGCTTTACAGGGGCTGTAATTGCTAGAGAGCTTGCTGAAAAGGGTTATGAAGTAGATGTTTTTGAATCTAGAGAACATATTGCAGGTAACTGTTATACCGAACGGTGTAATGAAACCAGCGTGTTAATCCATAAGTATGGACCTCATATATTCCACACTGATAATGTTGAAGTGTGGGAGTATATAAATAAGTTTTGTAATTTCATGCCTTATATAAATAGGGTGAAATCTACGTATGATGGTGGTGTTTACTCATTGCCAATAAATTTACATACGATCAATCAGTTTTTTGGTAAAACATTGTCCCCAAATGAAGCAATAGAATTCATTGCGTCATTGTCTGCAAGCGACATACGGGAACCTAAAAACTTTGAAGAGCAGGCTTATAAATTTATAGGTAAAGATTTATACAAAGCATTTTTCCATGGATATACGTTAAAGCAGTGGGGAATGGAGCCTTCCAATCTTCCTGCCAGTATTCTTAAAAGGCTTCCGGTACGCTTTAACTACAATGACAATTATTTTAATCATAAGTATCAGGGCATTCCTGAAAATGGCTACACGGAGGTCGTGGCTAAAATAATTGATCATGAAAATATTTCTGTGAAATTGAAAACTGTTTTTGAAAGGAAGCAGAAATATGAATATACACATACATTTTATAGTGGCCCAATAGACTCTTGGTTTAATAACGAACATGGAGTATTAGGTTATAGAACATTGGACTTTGAGCAAGAAATTCATGACTGTGATTATCAGGGTTGTGCCGTAATGAATTATGCAGATACAGATGTACCATATACACGAATCACTGAACACAAACATTTTAGCCCTTGGGAAAGCCACGATAAAACTGTCATATTTAAAGAATACAGTAGATCTTGCGAAATCGATGATATTCCTTACTACCCAATTCGTCTTGTTGAAGAAAAGGAAATGCTAAATAGGTATATTGATGCGGCTGAGAAGGAAAAAGGAGTCAGTTTCGTCGGGAGACTAGGAACTTACAGGTATATTGATATGGATGTTACTATCGGAGAAGCGTTAAATGCTGCGAAAGTCACGCTTAGTTCAATTGAGAATGAATTAAAAATACCAGTTTTTTTTATTGATAATGTTAGATGATACTAAGTTTACTGCCTTCCGATTATGCTCGCCTGTTGCGCAATGTTTTTTCATTAAGTGTGTTACAGGCGCTTAATTACGCTCTTCCTTTAGTTACTATACCTTTCCTTCTTCGAACATTGGGGGTGGAGTCGTACGGTGTGCTGGCATTTCTAAATGCTACAATAACGTTGTTTATAATTGTAATTGATTATGGTTTTAATCTATCTGCTACACGCCGGATTTCTATCTGTAGGCATGATTTATCGAAAGTCTCAAATATCTATAGTGCGGTGATGACAGCAAAATGTTTGCTTATTTTATTGTGTCTTTTGGCTGCATTTATCTTGACTTTACTTACTGAAAGATACGGTGAACACCAACTGCTTTTCTTTGCTTGTTTTGGGGTAGCAGTCGGACATGGCTTATTTCCTGTTTGGCTCTATCAAGGAATGGAAGAAATGAAATACATAACATATTTGAATGTGCTATCAAAAGTTACTTTTACTATACTCATTTTCTTATTTGTTTCATCTTCAGAAGACATAATATTGGTACCTATTTTTACTGCGTTAGGGGCAATATTTGTATCATTTATAAGTTTATATATAGTAAAAGAAAAGTTCGGAATTTATACAGTCAAGCCTAGCTTTATAAGTATGAAAAATGAGTTTGAAGAAGGTGCTCATATATTCTTTTCTAATGTTTCTAGTAGTATTTATACAACGTGTGCTCCTATCATTCTTGGGGTGTACTCAAGTAGCACCATTGTGGGTTATTATAGTGCTGCTGAAAAGGTAATTATGGCTGTTCGCGGACTTTTTTCACCTATTTCACAAGCTATGTATCCTTTTATAAGCAGGAAAGTTGAAAATAACAAACAAAATACTTTTACGGTGCTGGTTTATTATACTGCTTCTTCATTCTTATTTATGCTTTTACTTTCTTCTTGTGTGTATCTTTTCTCAGATTTGATAAGTTTTATCATTTTGGGTGAAGAGTCAGAAACTGTGGTGAAATATTTAAAAATCATGTCTTTTTTACCTTTGATTGTAGTTTTAAGTAATATTGTCGGTCTTAATGTAATGCTAAACTATAATATGAAAAAAGAGTTTAGCTTTATTATACTTTTTGGTGCATTAACCAGCTTGTTATTAAGCTTCATTTTTGTTCCAAGTTTCAGTGGTACTGGCACAGCTTCAATATTGGTTGTTACAGAGCTGGTTGTCTTATTTTTGATGGCGTTTACAGTATGGAAGAGGTTATATCTTGAGAAATAAAGTTTTATTTATAACAAATGTTATAAAACCTGGTGGGGGGCCTGCTGGGTATTGTTATAATCTAAAATCTGCGATTGATGAAATTGATGATAATAAAAAAGTAGTTGATGTTGATTTTTTTGGCGGGATAGAGGAAAAGAGAACATCTTCAACTTGGAATATAAAAAATGGATTTCTCTATTATATTAAGCTAGCTATTAATCTGATTACTTTTGGTTTAATTAGGGATTTTAGGTTGAAGGTGGATTATTTCCTTGGTAAAGTTAGCAAAGAAAAGAAACGAAAAATAACTGAGTGTGACGTTATTGTTTTTCAAGGATACCAGTCAGCAGATTATTTGGCTTTTGCCAAGGAGCAAGGAAAAAAAACAATATATATGCCACATAGCCCCACGATTATGGCGGATGAATATTCATCTACTTGTAAAATGCATGGAGTGCCAGTCGATAGAATATTGTACTCAAAGTATCATCGTTCAGAAAAGTACTTGATTGATAATGTGGATCGAATCGTATTTCCAAGTGAAAATTCTCATGATGAATATTCCAATAACTTTACACTGAATAATAAAGATATATTTTATATTAATTCAGGAGTCAAGCCTGTAAACGTATGTAAAAGTGATTATATATTCCCTTCCGATTCAATTAATGTCATTTTTGCGGGTCGATACATATTAGATAAAGGCTTCGATAGATATAACCTTCTAGCGGATTCATACTCATCCAGCAATGTTAAATTTTTTTCCGCTGGTTCTGGTCCATTAAAAGCAAGCTCTAATGTTATTGACTTAGGGTGGCGAACAGATGTACTTAATCTAATAAATGATGCGGATATTGTGGTGATACCCAATAAAGTTGCTTACTATGATTTACTGCCTTTAGAGTGCATCGCGTTAGGAAAACCACTAGTAATGACTGAGATTGGTGGAAATATTGATCAGTTGAAATGTTTTCCTGTGAGCTTTTCGGCTGGAAGTAGTGAAAACGAGGCTGATTTAGTTGAGGCATTAAATAGCTGTATTTCAAAAGTGGAGGAGTCAGGCTCTACGTTTGATAGTAATAAGCAAGCTTTTAATGAGCATTTCACACACAGAGCAATGGCATATCGATGGCTAGAAATGTTAGCGGGTTTTCCGAGAGGCTAAAATGGCAAAAGTATCTGTTATAGTTCCTTGCTACAATGTAGAAAATTTCATTGATGAAGCTTTAGAGTCAATTTTAACTCAAACATTTAACGATTTTGAAGTGCTTTGTTTAGATGATGCTTCTACAGATAGTACTTATTCCAAAATTTGCCAGTGGGCTGAGAAAGACAGTCGATTTAAAAAAAGAAGGAACGGCAAAAATCTGGGTTTGATCGGTACTCTTAACGAGCTTATTAAATGGAGTGACTCTGACTATCTGATTCGAATGGACCCTGATGATATCTCAGAACCTACGAGAATCGAAAGGTTGGTTTATGAAGCAGAGAGCTATTCCGCAGATGTAGTAGGAAGTTCGTATATTATGATTAATTCTGAAGGGAAAGAGATTTTGAACTCTTCACTTCTACTACCTACACAGCATAAATCGATTTTATACACAGCTGCCTTTAATTCTCCTATGGCGCATGCGACAGTACTCTATACGAAAGAGTATATAAACAAGTTTTTATATGGAAACTCTTGCTTTGCTGCCGAGGATTACGACTTGTGGGTTAGATCAATAAATGAAGTCGAAGAGCAAGTTTTATTTCGGAATATAAAATCGCCTTTATATCGTTATAGAATTCATGGAAGTAGTACATCTAATACGAATAGGAACGCACAGATTAATTCTCATTTATACTGTGTTTTACTTTTTAAAAAAAATAACTTGCCTAGATCATATAAGTTAGGAAGTAGCTATGTAAAAATTATGGCTAATATAGCTGATTGTTATTCATACGAATCCATGAGTAAGGCCTATATGGAGGTTAGTTCTGTATACTTTGAATTTCTTGAAAAACATAGTTGCAACGAAATTGATGTGTTAGAAATCAAAAATTATACAAGCGAATATGTTTTACTACTTATTATACGGGGTTTATCTAATGCTAATTTGACTTCTAGGTTAAAAATTCTTTTTTCTGTGTTTTTTTTATTTATAAAATACCCGCATTTTTTAACTGTTCATGGTGTAAAGAGCATTATAAGGCGCTCAATTGGTAGGTTCCTTTATGCAAAATCATAGATTGGAATCTAGTATTCTATTTTTTGTTAATTTTTTCCTTCTTAGTTCTATTACTTTTGAAAGTGTTTTAAGTGATTTCACTGTTATTTTTCTTCTTTTCATAGCTTATGTGACAAGTATTAGAGGGGTTTTCGAAGAAAAAAAAATATCTTTTTCTGATTTTTATTTTGTGTTTGTTAGTTTGTTCTTCTTGTATGGAGTCGTAAATCCCACTGTTGAACTGTATACTCACGGATACCTATTTGAACATACGAAAAGATCGGTGTTGCTTTATCAGATAGCAATTTCTAGCTTGTACCTTGGTTATTTTTTATTTTCAAGGACTGATCTTTCTAATGCCGCCTCTAACAAGCCTTTGGTTAGTCGTACTCTGCAATTGACAATTTTCATTCTTCTATTAGTACTTGTAATTTATAAATCAATAGTAATCTTTTCTAATGTTTCCTTTACTACAATATTTATGGGGGGGGAAATTAAACGTTTAGAAGATATTACTCAGGTATGGGTCGTTATGGGCTATATGGTTACCGCTATTTATCTTTATATCATATATAACTATCATCGTTTCGATAAATTTTTCATAGCTCTATTCATAGCGATATTTTTGTTTTATGTTTTTTCGCAATTATCAGTAGGAAATAGAAGAGAGTTTGTACCAATATTAATTGGTTGTTTTTGGGTGTACACTAGAGCTAAAACAGTTAATGTGTCCTTCTTCAAATTATCACTAATGTCATTGTTTGTTTTTGCTATGTTGATATTCTCATCTCTGAGGCTGGGGCTTGGGGGGATGGAAGCCGCTATTAATGATGCCATAAGGTCAAATGAATTTGTTTATCCTTTCTATACGCTAAGTATCAATGTTCAAACACGGGAGGATTTTATATTAGGGTATTCTTATTTTATATTGCCTTTTCTCTTTTTTATACCAAGATTTTTATATGAAGATAAGCCTCAATCTCTTGCTCATAATTTTGTTGTTGAAAACTTTGGTGAAGGGAGTATGGGCTATGCGTACAACTTAGTTGCAGAATCATATGTTAATTTTGGCATGTTTGGGCCTTATATCTTTTTCTTTCTTATTGGAATTTTTATTAAAAGACGTGTTCAGTCTAGTGATCAAAGATTCATATTTGTTCTTTACTGTATGATTCCTGATATTTGTAGGGGAGAATTTTCTTCTTTGGTATATCAATTTTTCTTCTTGTCAATGTTTCTAGTAATATTACCTTTCTTTTGGAGCAAACTATGGTTAAGAAAATAAGTTTTGACCTTGTACTCACAACGGTAGAAAAAAAAGAAGATGTGTTAAATCTTTTAAATAGTCTTTCTCAGCAAAGTGGTGACTTTAAGCTTAGGGTTTTGTTTGCTGACCAATCAGAAGATATTCTTTGGGAAGACTTAAGAGACTTCGAGAGTGAGAATTTAAAGATTATTCATAAGAAAATCTTAAAAACATCTTTATCAAATGCAAGAAATATTGCTATATCAGCTGGTCTGGAGTCAGATTACATTGCTTTTCCTGACGATGATTGTTGGTACAGTAAGACATTGCTAAGTGATGTGTACAAAAAATTCTCTCATGATGCTAGCTTAGATGTTTTATGCACAAATGTTTATGATCCAGTTACTCATAGATACTATGGGAAAAGACCAGTGATTAACCATGTAAAGGTAAGTTTTAAAAACATATTCAAGTATCCTATTTCAGTAGGTATATTTATGAAAAGAAATGCGTTTGTTGCCACTGGTGGGCGCTTTGATGAGCGCTTCAGTGTAGGTGCGAAGTATGGTTCAGGCGAGGAAACTTTACTAATAGCACAGGCAATAAATTCTGGCGCAAAAATACAATATTTTGGTGAGATCAAAGTGTTTCACCCAGTATCTGATTATACTATTCATGATGTTTCAAAATCTTATAATTATGGGTTGGGGTTCGGTAAACTCAATCAAGAATTCTTTAAAAGCAAAAACTATTCAGCCTTACCATATTTGATTAATGTTGTTTTTCGTACGGTAGGGGGGGCGGTGCTTTCTTTATTCAATAAACCTAAAAGAAAGATATATAGCAGCCGATTAAAAGGCGTGCTGAGTGGGTTTTTCATCTATTAAGAACTAAGGTGTATATGCTTTTTATTGATGGAATTATCTATTCACTGCAAAAGGCGGGCGGTATAAGTGTCTATTTTTCAGAACTGCTTGAACGTTTCCCACGTAATATTTCGTATAAATTATTGCTATATTCCAATAGCAATAAAGTGCTTTCTGAATATAAGCAACAGGATGTGGTGAAGATTAAAAGAAGTAGAATTCCAATTAAGGTCGGAAGATATCTAGATGTATTTCTACCAAAAGAGTGTTCTGTTTTCCATTCATCTTATTACCGATTACCTGTGTTCTTTCAGCGAAGAAGAATGAAGATTATTACAACAGTACACGACTTTACTTATGAATATCATATGAAAGGCCTTAGCGCAAAAGTTCACTTTTGGCAGAAGCGTAGGGCCATTTGGGCAAGTGATGTAGTTGTTTGTATTTCGGAGAACACAAAAAGGGATCTGCTTCATTTCATACCAGAAGCGAGGGATAAAGACATTCGAGTTATTTACAACGGCGTTTCCGAAAGTTTCGTTGTGACTGAAAAAAAACTCGAAAAAACAAAAAACATTATTTTTATAGGGTCCAGGGGGGGGTATAAAAATTTCTCTGTATTAGTTTCTGCAATGTCTGTTTTGAGAGAATATAACTTGATCATTGTTGGCGGAGGATCGTTAAACTATGATGAACTAGGCTGTTTGGAGGACTCTTGCCATGGACGCTACAAGCACTTAAGTTTCGTCAATAACGAAAAATTAAATCAGTTGTATAATCAAGCTCATTGTCTGGTCTATCCATCTCTTTATGAGGGGTTTGGTATTCCTGCTATTGAAGCAATGAAAGCTGGCTGCCCCGTTATTGCAGCGAATGCATCTTCATTACCTGAAGTCTGCGGTGATGCAGCTATTTTACTCGATAACATTTCAGATAAAAATGTTGCTAACGCTGTTCTATCTCTTGAAAACAAGGATTTTAATTCATTACTAGTTAAGAAAGGACTTATAAATTCACAAAGGTTTTCTTGGGATAAAACATTTCAAGAATTAAGCAAGGTATATTTAGGGTAAAAAATGAAAAGAGCACTAATTACAGGTGTAACGGGTCAGGACGGCTCTTACTTAGCAGAGTTTCTACTTGAAAAAGGCTATGAAGTTCACGGTATTAAACGTCGCGCATCAAGCTTTAATACAGAGCGCGTAGACCATATTTATCAAGATAGACACGAAGAAAACCCAAACTTCTTTCTTCACTATGGTGACCTAACAGATACTTCAAACTTAACTCGTATTCTCAAAGAAGTACAACCTGATGAGGTTTACAACTTAGGTGCCCAAAGCCACGTAGCTGTATCGTTTGAAGCACCAGAATATACTGCTGATGTAGATGCGATTGGTACTTTACGTCTATTAGAGGCGATCCGTTTTCTTGGGTTAGAGAAAAAGACCAAATTCTATCAAGCTTCAACGTCTGAGCTTTATGGTGAGGTACAAGAGATCCCGCAAAAGGAAACTACACCTTTCCACCCTCGCTCACCTTACGCTGTCGCGAAAATGTATGCGTACTGGATTGCGGTAAATTACCGTGAGTCTTATGGTATGTATGCATGTAATGGCATTTTATTCAACCACGAATCTCCACGTCGTGGTGAAACGTTTGTAACGCGTAAAATTACACGCGGCCTAGCGAATATCTCACAAGGTTTAGAGAAGTGTTTATATTTAGGTAATATGGATGCATTACGTGACTGGGGTCATGCAAAAGATTATGTTCGTATGCAGTGGATGATGCTTCAGCAAGATACACCGGAAGATTTTGTAATCGCGACAGGTAAGCAAATCTCAGTAAGAGAGTTTGTGTCTTTATCAGCAAAAGAGCTGGGTGTTACGCTTGAGTTCAGCGGTGAAGGCGTTGATGAAATAGCGACAGTGGTTGCGATTGAAGGCGATAACGCACTGGCGCTATCAGTAGGTGATGTGATTGTACGTGTAGATCCGCGTTATTTCCGTCCAGCAGAAGTTGAAACATTACTGGGTGACCCAACCAAAGCGAAACAGAAGTTAGCTTGGGAACCAGAGATTACTGTAGAAGAAATGTGTGCAGAAATGGTTCAACACGATTTAGCTAAAGCGAAGCAGCATGCACTATTGAAATCTCATGGCTATGATGTGAGTGTTTCAGTAGAGTAGCCTCACAGCAGTAAGTCAGAGATAAAATGATAACCCAGCTTATGCTGGGTTTTATAATGGATAAAGAAATGAGCTCTAAAATAGTTTTTGTCGCAGGCCATAATGGTATGGTTGGCAGTGCGATTGTTAGAAAGTTAAAGCAATCTGATGATATTAAGGTTATTACAAAAAGCAGAGCGGCGTTAAACCTGTTAGATCAGCAGGCAGTTCGTACATTTTTTGAAGAAAATCAAATAGACCAAGTATATCTTGCTGCGGCAAAAGTAGGTGGGATTGTAGCGAACAACACTTACCCTGCAGAATTCATTTATGAGAATTTAACGATTCAAAATAATATCATTCATAGCGCGCACTTATCTGGTGTTAATGATTTGCTGTTTTTAGGGTCAAGTTGTATTTACCCTAAATTTGCAGAACAACCGATGACAGAAACGGCACTTTTAACTGGTGTTTTAGAGCCAACCAATGAGCCTTATGCAATAGCTAAAATTGCAGGTATCAAACTTTGCGAATCTTATAATCGTCAATACGGCCGTAATTACCGCTCTGTCATGCCAACTAATCTGTATGGTGAAAATGATAACTTCCATCCAGAAAATTCACATGTTATTCCTGCACTTATACGTCGTTTTCATGAAGCTAAATTAGCGGGTGATGACAAAGTGGTTGCTTGGGGCACAGGAAAGCCGATGCGAGAATTTTTGCATGTAGATGACATGGCAGCAGCATCAATTCATGTAATGAACTTAGATTCAGAAACATACAGTGCAAATACACAAGAGATGTTAAGCCATATAAATGTAGGTACAGGTGTAGACTGTACAATTAGAGAGCTTGTTGAAACAGTTGCGAAAGTAGTTGGTTTTGAAGGTGCTATAGAGTTTGACGTTACTAAGCCAGATGGTACACCGCGTAAATTGATGGATGTGTCTCGTATTAAGTCGCTGGGATGGGAATATAGCATTTCTTTAGAGGCAGGTTTAAAAGATACTTATGAGTGGTTTTTAGCAAACCAAGATAATTTTAGAAAATAATAGAGAACATAGGATGTTTCTAGACAAAAATACGTTTTCGACAGTAATAGAAAGCGCGCCACTTGTTTCAATCGATTTTGTTATATTAGATGAAAATAACCAAGCACTGTTAGGTGAGCGGTTAAATAAACCAGCACAAGGGAATTGGTTTGTGCCTGGAGGACGGGTTTTGAAAAACGAATCGCTTGCAGAAGCATTTGAAAGGTTAACTCAAGAAGAGATTGGTGAGGCATTTTCACTATCAGAAGCGAGTCTTTTAGGGCCTTACGACCATTTTTATGATGACAACGTTTTTGGCGATGGTTTTAGTACACATTATGTTGCCATTGCTTATACCCTAAGGTTGAGCAAACCGCTAAATGGCTTACCACATGATATTCAACATGGTAGATATCAATGGTTCGATATAGACAGCCTATTAAAAGATAAAAAAGTCCATAAGCATACAAAATGGTACTTTGAAGCATTACAGAATACACAGGGATAACGAATATGATACTTCCAATCATCATGGCGGGCGGTTCAGGCACACGTTTATGGCCATTGTCACGCGGTAACTACCCAAAACAATTTTTAAAGTTGCATGGTGAAAACACTATGCTGCAAGAGACTATTTTAAGATTAAACGGTCTTGATCATTCACCAGCGATGTTAATTTGTAATGAAGAGCACCGCTTTATTGCTGCAGAGCAAGTTCGCCAAATAGGTGTGGCGCACAGTGGTATCTTCCTAGAGCCAGTGGGTCGTAATACAGCACCTGCTATCGCATTAGCAGCTTTTAAAGCAGTTGAAAACAATCAAGATGCATTATTGCTCGTTTTAGCTGCTGACCACGTCATTGAAAACCAAGCTGCTTTCCAAGAAAGTGTTAACAAAGCAACATTGTTAGCAGAGCAAGGTAAATTAGTGACCTTTGGTATTGTTGGCAATACTCCAGAGACGGGTTATGGCTATATCAAGCGTGGTGCTGAAGTTGAGCACGGCTTTGTTGTTGATAGCTTTGTAGAAAAGCCGAATCTTGAGACGGCTCAAGAGTATATTGCCTGTGGTGATTACTACTGGAATAGCGGCATGTTCTTATTCAAAGCAAGTCGTTATCTTGAAGAGCTAAAAGCATTTCGCCAAGATATTTATGAAGCGTGTGAAAAAGCAGTACAAGTACAAAATAATGACATGGACTTTGTACGAGTAGATAAAGAAGCATTTGAAGCATGTCCAGATGAATCTGTTGATTATGCAGTAATGGAACACACACAAGACGCAGTCGTGGTACCGATGGATGCAAACTGGAATGATGTAGGCGGCTTTGCAGCATTATGGGAAGTGTCTGAGCAAGATGAAAATGGCAACGCTTTCATCGGTGACGTCAAATCTGTTGATACAAAAAACACCTTAGTATTTGGTGAGGACAAGCTAGTAACAACAGTGGGTGTTGAAGATTTAGTCATCGTTAATACAAAAGATGCTGTACTAGTTGCGCACAAAGACGAATCTCAAAAAGTAAAACAAATCGTTAGCCAATTAAAAGCGGACGAACGTTCAGAAGTCACATTCCACCGTGAAGTATATCGTCCTTGGGGTAAATACGACTCAGTAGATAACGGTGAGCGCTTCCAAGTAAAACGTATCACGGTTAAACCAGGTGCAAAACTATCTGTGCAAATGCACCACCACAGAGCAGAGCATTGGATTGTGGTTTCTGGTACTGCAAAAGTACAAATCGATGATACTGAGCAATTTGTGACTGAAAATGAATCAGTATACATTCCTATTACTGCGGTTCATGCACTAGAAAACCCAGGCAAAGTAGATTTAGAGCTTATTGAAGTGCAGTCAGGCTCTTACTTAGGCGAAGATGATATTGTACGTTTTGAAGACCGCTATGGAAGAGTAAAAGGGTAAGTCATGAATACAAAATCAGTCATTCAAACAAGTGGCATTGCATTTGGTACTAGTGGTGCCAGAGGTCTCGTTGTCGATTTTGCACCAGAAGTGTGTGCAGCCTTTTCAATTGCGTTTGCTCAGAGTATTAAAAATGAATTCGCATTTAATACAATGGCCATTGCAATTGATAATCGCCCGAGTAGCTTTGATATCGCTAAAGCCTGCGCAGCAGGATTAAAACAACTAAATATAGATGTTGTTTATTACGGTGTGGTACCCACTCCAGCGCTTGCTTATACTGCGATGCAAGACAACATGCCTTGTATTATGGTTACAGGTAGTCATATTCCATTTGATAGAAATGGCTTAAAGTTCTATCGACCTGATGGTGAAATTACCAAACAAGATGAGCAAGCCATTCTGACTGCTGATTTTGATTTTACTGACTTGAACCTAGCCTATATCAGTTTACCAACAAGTGATAAAGCAAAAAGTGCTTATACCGCTCGATATACAAACCTTTTTAACGAAGTGACGTTAGCAGGTAAGCGAGTGGGTATTTATGAGCACTCGAGTGCAGGTAGAGATATTTATAAATTACTATTTGAACAATTGGGCGCAGAAGTTATTTGCCTAGGGCGCAGTGATGAATTTATCCCAATCGATACCGAGGCTGTATCAGATGAAGATAAACAAAGAGCCAAAGAGTGGGTAAGTGAATACTGCCTAGATATGCTGTTCTCAACAGACGGTGATGGTGATAGGCCACTAGTTGCAGGCGAAGATGGCGAGTGGCTAAGGGGTGATATTCTAGGTCTACTTTGTAGTCAAGCACTCTCAATAGAAGCGCTTGCAACCCCTGTTAGCTGTAATACAGCCATTGAATTGTCAGGTAGCTTTAAAACAGTGACGAGAACAAAAATTGGCTCACCATATGTAATAGAGGCTTTTGCAGAGTTAAACAAAACTTACGCGAGAGTAGCGGGTTTTGAAGCAAATGGTGGATATTTACTGGCGAGTGACTTTGAATTTAATGGTAAAGCATTGAAAGCGTTGCCAACAAGAGATGCGGTATTGCCTGCGCTTATTGTCGCAACAATGGGTGACAGCATAGCGAGCTTGCAAAAAGGTTTACCACAACGCTTTACTGCGAGTGATAGGTTGAAAGACTTTGCGACAGAGAAGAGTAAGGTGCTGATAGTAGAGCTAAGTGAAAATCCAAATGTGCTTTTAGAAAGCATAGGACTAGGTAAAGTAAAGTCAGTTTGTAAAACGGATGGTTTAAGATTGACAGCAGAAACAGGTGATATAGTTCACTTAAGACCTTCTGGCAATGCACCGGAGTTAAGGTGTTATGCTGAATCAAAGTCGGAGCAGACAGCGTTAAATTTAATAAAAAGTGTCTTTTCTCAAATACAGAGTCGTAAATTATGAAGGTAAGTATTATTACTGTTTGCTATAACAGTGCGAAAACAATTGAGGATACAATTAATTCTGTTGCTTCTCAAACTTACCAAAATATAGAGTATATAGTTATTGATGGTGCTTCGTCTGACTGTACTTTGGATATCCTAGAAAAAAGAAAAGAGCACATAGATATAGTCATCAGTGAGCCTGATAAAGGCATATATGATGCCATGAATAAGGGTATAAAAGTCGCTACTGGTGATGTAGTAGGTATTTTAAACTCAGATGACTTTTTTTCTAGTGATGAAAGTGTGGAACATTTGGTTAAGTCTTTTTCAGAAGATATCGATGCAGTATTTGGTGATCTAAAATATGTAAAACAAGAAAATTCAGGCCAGCTTTCAAGGATATACTCATCATCATGTTTCAAACTATGGAAGATGAGGTTTGGCTTTATGGTTCCACACCCAACTTTTTATGCTAGGAAAGAGTTGTTTGATAAATTTGGTTATTATAAGCTGAATTATCGCGTGGCAGCTGATTTTGAACTTATGGCTCGCTTTTTTCTCCGTGGTATAAAGTATGAGAGGGTCGGTAAAATACTTGTTTCTATGCGAGAGGGCGGTATTAGCTCTTCGGGCCTAAAGTGGAGAATTCATCAAAATTCAGAAATAGTTAGAGCTTGCAGAGAAAACCATCTTTATACTAATTTAGCTCTTGTTGCTATGAAGCTGCCATTTAAGCTCTTAAGCTTTTTTAAGAAAGAAAAGTAATGAAGAATATACTGTTGACAGGGGCAAGTGGTTTTATTGGTAAGCACCTATTTGGAAAAATTAAACTAAACTATCAAGTACACTTGTTGTTAAGAAGCCCATCAGAAATACATGAATATACTCATGTTTATGAAGATCTTGATGCTAGCTTAGACTTTTCAACGGCATTGAGTGGTATTGACTGTGTGATTCATTTAGCTGCTAGAGCTCATATACTCGAGGAAGAAACGGCTTTGCCGCTAGAGCAGTTTAGAGCTGTAAATAGAGATTTGACCTTAAGCTTGGCAAGGCAAGCAGCAAAAAATGGAGTGAAACGGTTCGTATATATTAGTTCTATAGGTGTCAATGGTATTTGTAATGAAAAACCATTTACTTTTAGGGATGAGCCGAGACCGGTTGATGATTATGCGCAGTCTAAACTAGAAGCTGAGCAAGGCCTTCGCCTCTTGTCTGTAGAGTCTAGTATGGAGGTTGTAATTATTAGACCGCCTTTGGTCTATGGTAAAGGAGCACCTGGTAATTTTAAGCGTCTGGTTAAACTAACAAACATTAGTTTACCCCTCCCTCTAGGTGCTATACATAACAAAAGAAGTTTTGTCTCAGTTGATAATTTAACTGACTTAATAGTTACTTGTATTGAGCATCCGCATGCAAAAAATGAGACTTTTCTAGTTAGTGATGACGAAGATGTATCAACAAGCCAATTATTGGCAAAGTTGCTAAGTGCTCAAGGTAAACCAAACATGTTGATACCAATTCCTGTTAATATCCTTAAATTTTTAGGGAGCATAGTTAAAAGAAAAGCAGTTATCGAGCGTTTTACTAATTCCTTGACTGTAGATATTGAACATACTAAAAAAACATTGGGCTGGTTACCTCCGCTATCCTTAGATGAAGGGGTAGCTCGCTGTTTTAATGAAAATTACAAGGGTTAATAACTTAATGTTACGCATACTTGATTTCTTCTTAGCTTTATTTGGTTTGTTATTTGCCTTTCCATTTTTAGCTATTATTTACATCATTGGTTTATTTGATACTGGTTCGCCTATATTTACTCAACAAAGAGTGGGTCGAAACAAAAAACCTTTTACTTTGGTTAAGTTTAGAACAATGAAGGTTGAAACTGCGTCTGTTGCTAGTCATTTGGCCAGTGCTGCTTCTATTACGCCTTTAGGAGGCTTTCTGCGTAAAACTAAATTAGATGAATTACCGCAGCTTTGGAATGTGTTAAAAGGTGAAATGAGTTTAGTGGGACCACGCCCAGGTTTGTTTAATCAAGAAGAACTTACTACAGCGCGAGAAGCAAAGAATGTGTTTGATGTGCGTCCGGGAATAACAGGTCTTGCACAGGTGAACGAAATCGATATGTCCACACCTGAATTGCTTGCGACAACAGACAGGAAAATGATTGATACTTTGACAGTGGGCAATTATTTTAAATATATAGTAATGACGATAACAGGTAGTGGTTCTGGAGATAGGGTTGGTAAACACTAATCTAGGATACTCTCTGTTTTAAATTCAAGCTTCTTCATATTTTCCTCATACATTTTTGCTACTTTTGTGTATACTGCAGCATGTACTAAGCTTTAGTTCGTCTGCGGTTTTAGTTCGGATTGGAATAAAAAGGGAACACAATGGATAGTTGGTTTCGCGCCTTGCTTGGCGCTTCTCGTAACCAAAAGCGGCTTCTCACGCTTGTTTTAGATTCTGTATTTATAGTCACGGCATTTTGGTTAGCGCTTATCGTGAGGTTAGATAGCTTGGCTCCATTGGCGAGCTTTAAAAACTGGCTAGTTCTTGCTTTGCTATTGCCTGTTAGCTTGATCATTTTTGTAAAACTAGGGCTATATCGTGCTGTACTCCGTTACGTTGGGGCAAATGCTGTCGGCGCTGTTGTTTTAGGCACAATTGTAAGCACTGTTGTTTTAGTGCTTTCCTCATTTTTTACGCAAACTTCAATTCCGCGAACCATGCCATTTATTTATGCATGGTTAATGATACTCTCAGTAGGTGGCTCGCGTATTTTGGTTAGGGCTTTGATTTGGCGCTTAACCTCATTTACAAAAACACCGGTGGTAATTTATGGTGCAGGGGATGCTGGTCGGCAGTTAGCAACGGCGCTTGTAACCGGACCTGATTATTATGTTACTGCATACCTTGATGATGACCCAACTAAACATAATGCTATTATCCAAGGGATCCCCGTTGTTGCTTTTGATGAAATCTACAATTTAATTGATAAAAAGAGAGTTAGTAAAGTTTTACTTGCGCTACCTAGTGTTCCGCGCTCTCGCCGTAAAGAAATACTCACTAAGTTAGAAAAGCTGCCGCTCGAGGTAATGACAGTGCCAGGTATGGCAGATGTTATTGACGGTAAAGCGCAGCTTAACGAGATAAAAGAAGTCGAAATCGAAGACTTATTAGGCAGAGACCCTGTTACACCACAAGCTGAACTAATGGCTGCAAATATAAAAGATAAAGTCATTATGGTAACTGGTGCAGGTGGTTCTATAGGCTCTGAACTATGTAGGCAAATTATAATAAATGGGCCTAAAAAGTTGGTGCTCTTTGAAGTGTCTGAGTTTGGTTTATATAGCATTGAAAAGGAGCTGAATCAGCTTGCATTGAATAAAGGCATATCGTTGGAAATAGTACCAGTGATGGGGTCGGTGCAACGTATCAACCGTATTGAAACTTGTATGAAAGCCTTTGGGGTGCAAACTGTCTATCATGCTGCGGCCTACAAGCATGTACCGCTTGTAGAGCAAAATGTTGTTGAGGGTGTTCGTAATAATGTATTTGGTACTTATTACACGGCTAAAGCCGCTATTAACTCAGGAGTAGAGACCTTTGTATTAATCTCTACAGATAAAGCGGTGCGCCCTACCAATGTGATGGGGGCAACCAAGCGTATGGCAGAGTTAGTGTTACAAGCCTTGGCTGAAAGTAAAGTCACATCTAAAAATACCCGTTTTTGCATGGTACGTTTTGGTAATGTGCTTGGTTCTAGTGGTTCAGTTGTGCCTCTATTCCGTAAGCAGATTAAAGAAGGTGGGCCAATTACCTTAACGCATAAAGATATAACCCGGTTTTTTATGACCATACCGGAAGCTGCACAGTTAGTTATTCAAGCGGGTGCCATGGGTAAGGGTGGTGACGTATTTGTGTTAGATATGGGAGAGTCTGTTAAGATCAAAGACTTAGCGACCAAAATGGTGCACCTTTCTGGCTTAGAGGTTAAATCAGAGTCAAACCCTCATGGCGATGTTGAGATTGAATGTACAGGATTACGCCCTGGTGAAAAGTTATATGAAGAGTTATTGATTGGTGACAATGTTGAAGAAACCTCTCATCCACGGATCATGACGGCCAATGAAGTAAAATTACCAATAGCAGAGTTAGAAGGTTTTATGAGTGCAATGGATACAGCTTGTCATAACTTTGATCATGAGCTTATTCGTAAATTGTTGTTGGAGGCGCCTACAGGGTTTAATCCTACAGACGGTATTTGTGACTTGGTGTGGAATGAAAAACGCCAAGTGCTTGAACCTCAACGTGAGTCTGAACGGAAAGTGATCAATTTTAGGAGCGTGTAACGCTCCTGTTGGGAAGTTGTTTATTTGTAGCAGCGACTTTATGTCGCGAAGCTCTTATCTTGGGATAAACCCGCAGCTATGGGAGTAGCGTTTCGGTGCTGTTGTCGCGACGCTCTTATCTCGGGGGAAGCCCGCTGCCAAGAGGTTGGGTTTTTCTATACTTCATTGTACGATAACTACATAATGCTTAAAACGGTGGCCGAGCTTATGAATATGCTCTTCCACATTAAATTCAAGAATTGAAAATAAAAATCGGTCTGCGCACATGTCAAAAATAAATACGATTCTTGCAGGTAGCATTACACTTGCAAGCATGCCTGTTTTAGCTGATACCCAATTAAATAATTACACCGCCTTCACTGGTTATACTGGCTTGTTCAATACGCCAAATGCTGAAGTTTTGGAAAAAGGCGTGATTGATATTGGTTACAATAACCAATTAGATCAGAGTGGGCTTAAATATGTCGATGGTCATAACTATATCTTCTCTGCAGGTGTGTTCGATGGTCTTGAAGTAAGTGGGGTTATTGCTACAAACACTATGCATGACAATATGTTTGCAGAGGGTAGAGGCCAGCTTCGAGATCTATCGTTTAACTTAAAATATCAAATCCCCTATATTCCTAAAGAGTGGTTTAATCTTGCTATCGGTGGTAAAGACTTAGGTGGAGCGGCGAATAATTATGAAACCTATTATTTAGCTGGCTCACGTGAGTGGAACGACTTTCGATTTTCTGCTGGTTTTGCGGTAAGTGATCGCGCAACCGGGCAAATGGATGGAGCATTTGCGGGTATTGAATGGCAGCCATTAGATTGGTTTGCATTGCAGGTTGAGCATGATGCGGATGCAGTGAATGCGGGCTTACGTTTAACCGTACCTAAAGAGTGGATATACGATGTAGGTACGCTCACGTTAACCAGCAAGTTTTACAGTAATACTGATCATGCAGAAAAGGATACCTTTTGGGGAGTTAACTTTTCGATGCCGCTTTTTGAGCAGGCTAAGTTAAACGATCCAACAGAAGCGGCACCTGCACCGATTTTAGATAACCATAAAAAGCGTGAGGCTGCATTTGAAGCGCACTATCAGCAGCAGCGAGAATTAGCTCAAAAGCCGCTAGAAGAAGCTAAGCAAGAAGTAACTGAGCGTGATGAATACAGAAAGTCGCTTACGCTGCAAACTCGGGAGCTAAAAAATGCACTAATCGACGATGGCTTAGAGGCGATTAGTGTGGGCTTTAATCGTGACCCACATATTGTTGTAAGCTTTGAAAACTATGTTTTTAATCGTAACGATATAGACGCTATTGGTCTTGTGCTTGGTCGTATTGCCGAACATATAGATGAGCCTGAAGCTAAATATACGATTCAGTTATTAAACCGTGGTATTCCAATGCTTTCTGTGCGTGGTGATATCGATAATTACCGTGAGTTTATCAATACTAGCAGTACGCCAGATATGGATATTCGCCGCGGTGAAATGGATCCGATTGGCAGTGTGTCTTGGGTGGGAATGCCTAAAGCCAACAGTCCTTACTTTAGACCACGCGTAACTATAGGGCCTTCTCTAGATTCACACTTTGCGACAGAGATAGGTGTTTATGACTTTTCACTCGCAATTAAAGCCGATGTGGATGTGCCGATGTGGTATGGCGGTGGTATAAGCGTTAGTGCTGAAACTGAAGTTGCCAAAACAGATGACTACGAAACAGGCAAAGCATTTGGCCGCTTTGCAAAAGACAGTGGTGTTACGCAAGCGACAATTTATCAAACGTTAGATTTACCGTATGGAATTTATAACCAAACCCATATTGGTTTCTTTAAAGAGTTTAATGACTATACCGGTATCAAAAACGAAACGACTTGGCTTAGTGAAAATGGTCGTCACCAGCTTAATGCTGAAATTGGTTATTTAGAATATGATGACTATGACTTAGACAGAGACTATCAAACTTTGTCTTATCGTTATAACTGGGTTGAGCAGGATGTGAGTTTTCACGCAACAGCAGGCCGATTCTTTTATGAAGATAGCGGTGTAAAACTAGAAACTCGCTTCTGGTTTGGTGATAGCTATATTTCAATCTTTGCCCAAGATACGGATGTGCAGGTCGCAGGTATTGCGTTTAGCATCCCACTGACTCCACGTAAAGATATGGCACCAATCCGTTATGGGCAGATAAAAGGGAATGAAGCTTGGCGTCATGAGGTGAGTACACGTATTGGTGAATCACACAATCAACTGGTGATTGGTCGCGGGCATTCAGTTAAAACACCCGTGAACTTGGATAAGACATTCCTTAATCAAGGACGCTTGTCGAGTAGTTATATTTACAGCAATTTGGCAAGATTACGAGAAGCATACCTAACTTACAGATAACAGTAGCAGCGACATTGTGTCGCGATTCTTTTGTCGCAAGGTTATGTATTCGTAGCAGCGACTTTACGTCGCAATATTTCCTGTCGCGGGGTAAACTCGCTGCTACGGGAGCGGTGTTTTGGTGCTTTTGTCGCAGGGTTATATATTCGTAGCAGCGACTTTACGTCGCGATTCTCTTGTCGCGGGATAAATCCGCTGCTTC
>NZ_PNDS01000141.1 GCF_005886535.1 Pseudoalteromonas sp. S2755 | reverse complement strand
ACCTTTATAATTTAACCTCTTAAGGAAAAGTGGCGGACGCAGGAGGATTCGAACCTCCGACCGCCTGGTTCGTAGCCAGGTACTCTATCCAGCTGAGCTATGCGTCCGTTATAAATGTATAGTTTTCCAACTTTCTTTATATTTAACCACCTAAAGAAAAGTGCTGGACTCAGGACGTATTTTTTTTGAAGGTGAACCTCCAACTTCCTGTTTCCTACCTTTATTATTTAACCACTTAAGGAAAAGTGGCGGACGCAGGAGGATTCGAACCTCCGACCGCCTGGTTCGTAGCCAGGTACTCTATCCAGCTGAGCTATGCGTCCGTACAAGACAACCATTAAAAATGGCGGAGAGGGAGGGATTCGAACCCTCGATAGGGCTACAAACCCTATACTCCCTTAGCAGGGGAGCGCCTTCGGCCACTCGGCCACCTCTCCGTCTTGTGGGGCGTATAATATAGGTTAGAAAAAATATGTCAAATACTTTTCTTGTAAAAAAGCACTGAATGGTGATAGATTGTGCAGTCTGCTTAGTTACTCGGCACTAACGCCAATTTTTACTCATTTTGTAGGGGGTTAGGATCGCTGTAGGTATTTCTTAATGCACGTTGTTGACGCAAAACTTCGTCCAAAAATGCTTCTTGATAACCAAGCTGCTGAAACTCAGCGATACAAGCCCGATAATATAAGATTCTCGCTTGCTCGTGCTCATCGACATTTTCAAACTCATTATTGCTCATCTTTTTGGATTCCCTATTCGTTATTTTTAACGCAGCATTAGAACTTGAAAAAGACTAGTTAGGAAATTGGGATAATCTAGTTTCAAAAGAGAAACAACTTTTATTATGAATAGGCGTTGGCAATAACTACATAATAAAACTAAGTATTTAGAAATACTGTAAGATTTATCTTACGAAAATAACAGAAAAGCGCCATAAGGCGCTTTTCTAGATATACGTTCAGATTACGTGAAAATACTTACTGTTCAGCTTGCACTTCAGGACGCATATGCGGGAACAAGATAACGTCTTTAATCGTCGGTGAGTCTGTGAACAACATCACAAGGCGATCGATACCGATCCCCTCACCCGCTGTTGGTGGTAAACCATGCTCTAGCGCACGGATATAATCCGCATCGTAGTGCATTGCTTCATCGTCACCTGCATCTTTTTCTTCCACTTGGCGAGCAAAGCGCGCAGCTTGGTCTTCAGCGTCATTAAGCTCAGAGAAACCATTTGCAAGCTCACGGCCACCCACGAAGAACTCGAAGCGGTCTGTGATAAATGGATTTTCATCGTTACGACGCGCAAGCGGTGACACTTCCCAAGGATATTCAGTAATGAACGTCGGTTGGATAAGTCTGTGTTCAGCGACTTCTTCGAAGATTTCACATAGGAACTTGCCTGGACCCCATACACAGTTTTCAGGGATCTTAACGTGAACTTTCTTAGCGTATGCTTTTAGTGCTTCAAAGTGGTTTTCTGGATCTTTAAAGATTTCAGCTTGTGCTTCAGCATCTGGGCCATATTGTAAAATAGCATCAGCCATAGACAAACGCTGGAACGCACTACCAAAGTCATACTCAATCGTCTCTGTCACTTCGCCTTCAGCATTCTTCACAGTATTAACAACCGTAGTAGTGCCTAACACGTCTTGTGCTACGGTGCGTAACATCTCTTCAGTCAAGTTCATCAAATCATTGTAATCCGCGTATGCTTGATAGAACTCAATCATAGTGAATTCTGGATTATGACGCGTAGATAAACCTTCGTTACGGAAGTTACGGTTGATTTCAAATACACGATCAAAACCACCAACCACTAGACGCTTAAGGTATAACTCAGGCGCGATACGTAGATACATATCGATATCTAGTGCATTGTGATGCGTTACAAATGGACGTGCAGAGGCACCACCAGGAATAACCTGTAGCATCGGCGTTTCCACTTCCATAAAGTCACGCTCGGCTAAGAAACGGCGAATACCTTCAATCACTTTTGAACGAATACGGAATGTTTCGCGCGTATCCATGTTAGTGATCAAATCAACATAACGCTGACGGTATTTTGCTTCTTGGTCAGTCAGACCGTGGAACTTTTCAGGTAGTGGACGTAGCGACTTAGTCAGTAGTTCATACTCAACCATGTCGACGTATAAATCGCCTTTACCTGATTTATGAAGCGGACCTTTAACACCAACGATATCGCCGATATCTAATTGACCATACTTCTCTTTTAGGTCTTTTTGTACGTCTTTTGAAGCATAAGCCTGAATACGACCTTTCATGTCTTGCAGCACTAAGAAAGGACCACGTTTCGCAAGCAAACGACCCGCAACAGAAACATGATGATCAAGTTCTACTAGCTCTTCCTTCGATTTATCACCAAACTTAGCTTGTAGATCTTGTGTGTAGTCTTCGCGGCGGAATGAGTTCGGGTGGCCATTCGCAGGGCAATTTTCCCGGATCGCATCTAGCTTGCCACGACGCTCAGCAATAAGTTTATTTTCGTCTTGATTGTGATCTGTCATTGTTTAGCTCTTAGTTTAGCTTGTGGATTAAAGGCCTGATTTCAGGCTTGCTTCGATAAATTTGTCTAAATCGCCGTCTAGTACGGCTTGGGTATTGCGATTTTCAATACCTGTACGCAAATCTTTAATACGTGAATCATCTAGCACGTATGAACGGATTTGGCTGCCCCAGCCGATGTCAGATTTTGCATCTTCTTGGGCTTGCTTTTCAGCATTTTGCTTTTGCAGTTCAAGTTCAAACAATTTCGCCTTTAACTGCTTCATCGCCTGATCTTTGTTCTTGTGCTGCGAACGGTCATTCTGGCACTGCACTACCGTATTGGTCGGTAAATGGGTAATACGTACCGCAGATTCTGTACGGTTAACGTGCTGACCACCCGCGCCCGATGCTCGATATACATCGATACGAAGATCTGCTGGATTAATATCAATTTCGATATTGTCGTCAATTTCTGGGTAAACGAATACAGAAGCAAACGAAGTATGACGGCGGCCACCTGAATCAAAAGGACTCTTACGTACTAAACGGTGTACGCCCGTTTCTGTACGAAGCCAACCGTACGCATATTCGCCCGTGACTTTAACTGTCGCGCCCTTAATACCAGCAACGTCGCCATCGGTCGCTTCAACGATTTCGGCTTTAAAGCCTTTCGCCTCAGCCCAGCGCAAGTACATACGCAGCAACATGTTACACCAGTCTTGAGCTTCAGTACCGCCAGAGCCTGACTGTAAGTCGATATAAGCATCGTTGGCATCTTGCTCGCCCGAGAACATACGACGAAACTCTAGTTTTTCCAGCTGCTCAACAAGACCGTTGACCTCTTGCTCTGCTTCAGTGAAGGTTTCTTCATCTTCGGCTTCTACGGCAAGCTCAACCAGACCTTCCGCATCATCGGCACCAGTCACAAGATTGTCGATGGTTTCAACAATCACTTCTAAATTCGATTTTTCTTTGCCCAGTGCTTGGGCTCTTTCCGGCTCATTCCATACAGCAGGATCTTCTAATTCGGCATTAACTTCTTCTAAACGCTCTTGCTTTAGAGCGTAGTCAAAGATACCCCCTAAGAAGCTCTGTACGTTCGCGAATTTCCTTGATTTGGTTAATCACAGGATTCACTTCAAACATTTACCATTACTCCAGAACTAAATTTGTCGGTTTGTGAATTCACACAAACAGGCCTGACAACGGGTCAGACCATAGATTTAAGCGACCAATAGTATCAAATAATAACCGCGCTTAGCATCCCTTAAAGTGAGAATTTTGGGAGTTTTTTAACAAACTCAGTACGCACATCTCTATTTATTAGGTTGCGCCTGAAGTTCACGCACAATGAGCTGCAAATTATATTTACCACGAAACTCATTAATATCTAATTGATAGGCAAATAAAGCATGGGTTGCCTGGAGATTTGGCCAAACCCGAACGTCAACGTTAAATGCTATCGCATCAACCAATCGGCCCGAGCGATGCTTAAGCACAAGTTTTAGATGTTTGTCGCCAACAATACGTTGCTGCACCAGCTCAAATACATCCTGAAATACCGGTTCACTAAATTGCTGCCCCCACGGGCCTGCCTGCTGTAGTTCAAAAGCAAAATCCATGGTAAAGCAATCGCCCGGCAGCTCACCGTCCGTCAACAGAATGCTTTGCTTTGCTTCTTCGCTCAGCGTCGCACTGACGTTTTGTTCAAATACCTGTTTAAACCGCGCAAATTCAGACTCTAAAATGGTCAATCCTGCAGCCATCGCATGACCACCGAATTTTACAATTAACTCTGGGTGCTGAGTATTGATTGACTCCAGCAGGTCGCGCATGTGTAGACCTTCAATAGAACGGCATGAGCCCTTGATCTCACCGTTGTCGCCTTGTGCAAAGATAATACATGGGCGGTGATATTTTTCTTTTAAGCGTCCCGCTAGAATACCTATCACACCTTGATGCCAATCATCTTGATACAAACACAAGGCATCTGGTACTTCTTGGCTTTTAAGTACCAAACGCTCCAATACGGCTTGTGCTTCTTGCTGCATACTTTGCTCAATCTCGCGTCGTTCTATATTTAGACTATCGAGCTCGGACGCAATACGGCGAGCTTGGTTAATGTCTTTCGATAACAAGCAAGCAATACCTAAACTCATGTCGTCAAGACGCCCCGCGGCATTGAGTCTTGGCGCCAACGCAAAGCCAAAATCACTGGCACTTAATCTTGCATTATTACGGTTAGAAACCTCGATAAGCGCTTGGATCCCTGGTCGCGTTTGACCACTGCGGATCCGCGCGAGCCCCTGGTGTACCAAAGTGCGGTTATTCGCATCCAAAGCCACGACGTCAGCCACGGTCCCTAGGGCAACAATATCTAATAATGCCGCCAAATTTGGCATCGCGATATTTTGCTCCACAAAATAATTTTGTGCCCGTAAATAATGCCGCAGCGCTATCAGCAGATAAAAGGCAACCCCAACGCCCGCGATAGACTTAGACGGGAAATCGCAGTCAAGACGATTTGGATTAACAATCGCATCGGCACACGGCAACTCATCGCCTTGTAAATGGTGATCGGTAACAATCACCTTTATACCCGCTTGCTTCACGATTTCGACACCGCGAATACAGGAAATACCGTTATCTACTGTGATCACCAAATCAGGTTTTATGGCGACGATTTGCTCGGCCAATGCTGGGCTTAGGCCGTACCCCAAGCTAAATCTATCCGGCACGAGGTAATCCACACGCTGAAAGCCAAACTGAGGCAACCCCTCCATTAATACGGCGGTGCTCGTTGCGCCATCGGCGTCAAAGTCACCAACAATCAACACTTGTTGTTGCAAAGAAAGTGCTTCAGCCAGAATTTGGCTTGCAAGCTCGATGTCTTTAAATAATTTAAAATCGTGTAAGGTTGCGGCGCTATTATCTAGTTCAACAACCGACTTAACCCCTCTGGCAGCATAAAGCTGCTTGATCACGGGATGTAGTGAAGCCGGTAAATGGCTGTCATCAACCCACTCTCTTGGTTTAATTTCTGTATGCATACTTTTTCACAAAACAAAAAAGGCCAAAATGGCCTTTTATATTCTTTATCTTGCTATCTTATCGAGTTCTCAACGCGAACTCCATCGCTAAGCGTGAGTCATTACGACTTAGGGCTATTTGCGTCTAGCATTTGTGCAATAGCTGCTGCAGGTTGGTAACCCGGGATCATAGAACCATCTTCAAGAATAATCGCTGGTGTTCCTGAAATGCCAAAGCTCTGCCCAAGTTGATAGTGCTCGGCTACTGGTGCTTGGCAGTTTTCAACTGGTTTCACCTCACCACCAGCTTTCGCCTCAGTAAGTGCAGCCGCGGCATCTTTTGCACACCATACATTTTTCAAATCTTCATAGCCTGAACCACGCAAACCACCACGCGGGAAAGCTAGGTATTTCACGGTAATACCTGCCGCTAAGTAATCTTCTAGTTCACGGTGAAGTTTGCGGCAGTAGCCACAAGTAATGTCTGTGAATACCGTGATTTGATGTTTTTCATTTTCCGCTTTGTAGACGATCATTGAATCTTCGTATTCTGCAATGCCTTTCTGGCGTACATCACTCAACGCGTCTTCGGTGATATTACGACGGTTATCAAGATCAATCATAGTTCCCTGAATCAGGTATTTACCATCCGTACTTGAATACAGTACCCCTTTATCTGTGATCACTGTTTTTAAGCCAGCAAGCGGACTATCTTTGATTTGCTTAACCGTTATACCTAATCCGCTAAATTGCGTCGTAATTGGGTCTACTGGTGCTGTTGGTGCGACAGGACCCTCAACTTGCTCAGCGAAAGCGCCAAAGCTCAATGCCAGTGACGCGGCAACTATTAGTTTTTTCATTATATTCTCTCTAAAACCTGTTATTTGAGGGGTTCACACGCCCCTTTGTGCTACTCACTAAGACCGGAGTAACCATAAATAATTCCCAAGTAACAAAAATTAAGCTCTTGGGTGATGCTGCTGGTGCAATGTTTTTAAACGTTCACTGGCAACATGTGTATAAATTTGAGTCGTCGACAAGTCGCTATGGCCAAGCATCATTTGCACAACTCGCAAGTCAGCGCCATGATTCAATAAATGTGTTGCAAAAGCATGACGTAACGTATGTGGCGATAACGGCGACTTTACGTCTGCCAAAATAGCATAGTGTTTTATGCGATGCCAAAAAGTTTGTCGCGTCATACCTATACCGCGCTTGGATGGAAAGACAAAATCGGTAGCATGCTTGATCATTAAGCCCCGCCCTTTTTTGAGAAATTGTTCAATCCAATGCAATGCTTCTTCACCCATGGGCACTAAGCGTTCTTTGCCGCCCTTACCACGGACAAGTACAACAGCTTGTCTCATGTTGACTTGTTCCATTCTTAGCCCGACTAACTCAGTCACGCGCAACCCCGTGGCATACAAGAGCTCGAGCATTGCCTTATCTCTTAGTCCCATCGGATCGTCACAATCAGGAGCATTTAGCAAAGCCTCGACTTCTTGCTCTGACAAGGTTTTTGGCAGCGACGGGGTTGTTTTAGGTTGCGCAATAGTATCCAGTGGAGACTGCGCGATTTGTTTTTCTCGCAACCAATATAAATAAAATCTCTTTAATGCACTGATAGATCGCGCGTTACTCTTTGCTTTTAAGCCCTTGTCTATTCTGTGTGCCAAATAAGCCTCGACCTCCTGACTTGTGATCTCCAGTAAAGAAGACACCGAGGTTTCTGCTTTTATAAATAAGAGAAACTTTTCAAGGTCGCTGCGATAGGCTGCAATGGTATTTTCACTGAGCCCTTGTTCCAAAAATAGCGCATCTAAAAAGGCTTCTATATATTGCGGATCGGACAATGTATGGGAAGTTGCTTGGTGTTCGCTCACAGAGTACCTGTATTAATTATTAACGTCATGATGTAGACTTGCCACCTATAATACCAGTCAAATTGAAAGTGATAAATACAATGCAAATTGGGTTATTTTACGGCTCGACAACATGTTACACAGAAATGGCCGCAGAAAAGATTCAAGAAATCATCGGCAAAGACACAATTACCTTATTTAATATTAAGGACGAGCCGCTAAAACAAGCAGAGCAGTTTGACTTCCTCATTTTTGGTATTTCCACATGGGACTTCGGCGAACTTCAAGAAGACTGGGAGTCTCATTGGGACGATATCGACAGTGTTGACCTTAACAACAAAGTGATAGCGCTATTCGGCATGGGTGACCAACAAGGCTATGGTGAATGGTTTCAAGATGCACTCGGCATGCTACATGAAAAAATTGCCCCTCAAGGCGTCACCTTTTTAGGTTACTGGCCAAATTCAGACGAGTATGAATTTGAAGCGTCAAAAGCACTTACCGAAGATAAAAGTCAGTTTGTTGGTCTGGCACTAGATGAAGACAGTCAATACGATAAAAGCGACGAGCGTATTGCAACTTGGATAGAGCAAATCATGACGGAATATACTGAGTTAGCGCTTTAACCTTTCGATGAGTTAGCACACTACCAATTGCATTAACTCTGAAACCTATTTGAAAGTTGGAATAGTTCATTTACGTAATGCAATTGGTGTAACGCATTGGCATCTACATTTTTAAATAAAACGCATGGCATAATCTAACATACTCTTTCGTATATTGATTATTTGAGTCATAAATCACCAACACCTCTTCACTGACACTTTCATAACGCGCTTTGCCTAGCAACATCAAACGCCTTGAAGGTGCTTTATTCGGTGTTGTGTGAATAATACAACTAGCTGCAAGCCCCAGATTTCTTTTTTCTAATAGCTGCTGAAATAGCAAGCTCTCTTGATAGGGTAAAATTACCGCAAGTTGCCCAGCATCCGTCGTAAACTTTTCGAAGGCATCAAGCAAAGCATCAAAACTTAGGCTGTCTGTATGTCTCGCTCTATTTCTCGCTTGATTTTCTCCTTTCAAGCTCGCGTTGAAGTAAGGAGGGTTTGATACCATGAGGTCAAAGCGCATTTCGCTATCAAACTCTTGTATTGCGCAGCGATGTAGCTCAATATCAGGCCACGGGCTGTGCTTGATATTAAATTCTGCATCCTTTAACGCATCGTCATCAAGCTCAACCGCATGGACTTTGCTAATTGGACTCCGCTGTTTACACATCAATGCGATAAGCCCAGTTCCCGTTCCGACATCAATAATCCGGTTGGCTTCAGCGAGTGGAACCCACGCGCCAAGCAAAATACCATCAGTTGAAACCTTCATTGCCGCATGATGCTGAGTCACCGAAAATTGTTTAAATGCAAACTGAGACATCCTATACCTTTGAGAAAATGCAATAGCAACGTATAATTCCGCTATTGTCCTTTATTTGTGATGCAATATGCAATTTACTGAATTTGATTTAGACAGCAAGCTGATTAGTGCGATTAAAAAAATGGGGTTCGATACTCCCACCAGCATTCAACAGATGGCTATTCCTGAAGCGCTAATTGGCCGAGATATTCTCGCCAGCGCACCAACCGGTACGGGTAAAACCGCTGCATTCTTGATCCCTGCGATTCAGTATTTGCTTGACTTCCCTCGCAAAGAGCCCGGCTTTGCCCGCGTACTTATCATGACGCCAACGCGTGAACTTGCCTATCAAATACACGAGCAATGTGAACTCCTTGCCGCAGGCGTTAACCTTAAAATAGGCGTGGTAACTGGCGGTATTAATTACGGTAGTCACAAAGAAATCTTCGAAAAGAACAATGATATCCTCATCGCAACGCCTGGTCGTTTGATGGAATATCTTGAAACCGAGAACTTCCACGCAGAAAACGTTGAGCTACTGATCTTAGATGAAGCTGACCGCATGCTAGACATGGGCTTTCGAAAAGAAATGCTACGTATTTGCTCTGAAGCGGTTAACCGTCGTCAGTGCTTTTTGTTCTCTGCAACCCTTGAGGGCGAAAGCGTTGAGAGGTTTGCTGAGCGTATATTACAAGACCCAGCACTACTTGAAGCCACGCCATCACGAAAAGAAAAAGGTAAAATCCATCAGTGGGTTCATCTTGCAGATAACTACGAGCACAAGGTTAACCTATTAGCGCAGTTGCTCGATGATGAAGAAGTCACTAAAGCCGTTGTGTTTGTTAAAACCCGCGAAAGACTTGAAACACTGGTGGGCGAGCTATTTGCTAAAGGCATTAAAACCACTTGGCTACGTGGTGAAATGCCACAAGACAAACGCATGGCTGCAATGGCAAGTTTTCACAGTGGCAAAACAAAAATTCTTGTAGCGACGGATGTTGCCGCCCGTGGTATCGACGTTGCAGATATCAGCCACGTATTTAACTTTGATATGCCGCGCACTGCGGATATTTATGTACACCGCATCGGTCGTACTGGCCGCGCTGGTAAAAAAGGCACTGCGGTTTCTTTGGTTGAAGCTCACGATGTTGAGGTTTTAGGAAAGGTTGAGCGTTACACCGACCAAAAACTTAAACGCCGTGTAATTAAAGGCTTAGAACCTAAACATAAAGAAGCAAAAGCACCGAAGAAGAAAAAAGATCCGGTGAAAATCAAGGCGAAAAAGAAAGCCGCCAAGGTTAAAAAGAAAAAGTAACCCAAAAAACCAGCGTCAGTACGCTGGTTTTTTTATGTTAATTTGAGCAAGTGCTAATCTGGATAAGCCTTAACTTGCTATGTTAGATTTGATTGGTAGAACTTAGCTAAATCTAACGGTCGTATATGTACCAATAGCGAGCGATGGAAACATCGCATTAAGTGTTTACTTCACTCTCTCAGCTTTGATGTTAATAGTGATGGGTGTGACTTATTGTCCCTTATTTTTGTCCTTATTTTTTGTCTCAGAACATCAAAACGCCAATATTCAGAATCGACTACTTAAGCTCGGTTGCTTAGACATAATATCGACAGTTTCAATAATCTTACTTATAACCACGTCAGGCGCATCGTCTGGAATGTTATGAGTAGCGCCTTTAACAACAATATGTTCTGAATTGCGAGAAAGCTGAGCGATACTTTTTTGCATTTCAGCCCACTTATCTCCGACGTTGTAGAAGCGAGGTGCCGTTTTGTAGGCTTCTCTGTCATGACTCATTACCACCATTCTTAAATTACCAAAGTCATAATTGAAATCTTCTAAGGGTGTGAAGAAGCCGCCTTCGTTTCGGTAAGCTGACATCACTTGCGCGTATCGAAAACTGGAATAGTACTGGTCTAGTCGTTGCGCCAACGAAGAATCATATTTCTTAAAGAGATTCTTGATATCTGATATCCCCAGAATCGGATCAGCGTAATGCCAAATTTGCACATGTGTCGCGATGGGAGAGAAGGTTCCGCGTAATATTTCATGTTGATTCTCGTGCGCTAAATCTAACAATATTAGCGCAGCCAAATTACTGTTGGTTATTGCGGCAGTGTGTCTTGCGATAATTCCGCCGTATGACCGCGCAACTATAATGACCGAGTTGTCACCGGCAACATGTTGAATAAGAGACGCTTGAAGTTGAGCCTTTTGTTTCGTCGTAAAATCAGTTGGAATGTCGTCACTGCCGCCATGACCTAATCGGTCGTAATAACATGACGTGAATGTCTGTGGTAATTGCTCAGAAATTGATGACCAAACCTGTTCCGAGTCATCGCCATAACCAGATTCAAAAAAAACATAGGGATTTCCGCTACCTTTACAGACATACCTCACTTGTTTGCCTTCAAATGAGAAATAGTCGCCTGAAAGAGGAATTGGCTGATGAACAAAAAACGCAATAGTACGCAACAATATATAAATACTAAATATTATTAATATCGCTAAAGTTAGCTTGCTCAAGAAAAAACGTTGATAAATCGAAGACATATTTATTCCGTAATGTATTTACGCACAGTGTCTGAAAGTATTTATAACGCTCGCGTGCGCGAGTTAGCGAGCGTCCTGATTGACGCGTTTGCTAGCTTGTGTTGCACGAATAAAATCAAGATCACTAGTGATAACTCCAATACCCGATGCGACAACGTCATCGTAGGATTGGGTAATCGATTCGTGTCGAGACCAAAGATAAACATCCGAACCATAGCTCTGAAATCTTGATGCGAGGCGTTCAGGATAGCCCCAAAAATACTTTGTCATCGAGGGAGGTATAAAAAGAATGGTGTTCCTACAGGACTCAGGAACTAATCCCGCCCATCCAACTAAAAGATAATTTATGCCGCAACTCTTTACGCTACCGACGCTTGCTAACCGTAAAGACGAATCCTTGTTTCGAAACCAATCCATACCTTTTGAAGAGGTAATTACAATATGGCTAGATTTTTTTCCAGATAGATATTCATATAGAGTTTCGAATGAACGTATGTCGTTACTCTTTAGGTTTAACCAAAACTCATGCTTTGGATACCGTTCGTAAAACGCCTCTAACTTGGAAATCCTAAAACCTTTTCCTCTAAATGGGAAAGTCGCACCCTCATCAAACGTATATCCATATCCTGCATCAACACTTTTCAACTGCTCAAACGATGTTTTATGTACCGGCCCAGACCCGTTTGTAGCACAATCTAACGTCCAGTCATGAAAGACAACCAGTTGGTCATCACGAGTTCTATGAACATTTAGATGAATTACGTTAGCTCCGGCTGCAACGGAAGAAGCCACAGCTTCTAGTGTGTTCTCAACAGAATTGATGTTTGATGCTTCTATTGAAAGGGCGGTACAGCCAGTTTTATTTAATTTTTCATAATTAACTGCGCTTCCCCCTCCTCGATAGGCCACGATCTCGCCATGTCGCTGAAGGTCAGGAACGAACACATAAGCGTTAACAACTCCTAGTGTGATTATGCAAGACAGTGCGATCAAAAACGTCTTAACTATTTTTATAAACATTTATTACCTGACTCCTTGGTCGATGGTCGATGGTCGATGGTCGATGAAAACTAACGCCGCAAATAAACGGCTAAAAATAGTTGGCTAAAATTTGTGAGGCACGAACAAAGTCAACTGTTTTTTGTCCGCACTTTTTAATTTGCCTTGTTAAGTGCGATTATCGCGCTTTGTGCCTTTTTAAAAAATATTAAAACAACTATAAAGGCACCAGTAAATATATACGTGTATATTGGAGATAAGCTATAAAAGTAAGCCCCAAAACCAATTAAATAGCTTAACAAAGCAACAAATAGAACAAAGTGGTGAATTGATGTTGCTTTGTCGTTGCTTTCATTACTAAAAACTATCATTTCTTTAAGTATGGATAGCGAACCAACAGAAAATGTTAGTGAAACTATAAATGCAATTAGAGAAACCATTTTAGCGTATACGTTTACCTCGTTGAGGCTAGGTATAAAAATCAGTAAAGCAAGTGATGTTGCTGCAATCCCAGCACTTAACCAAGTAAAAAATTCTATACGTGGACTCGAAATCAATTTAGCACCTAACATTTTAGTATTTATGCGGCACGCAAGTTTGTGTTGCATAATCGCTTGTTGGACTGAGCCGCTATCTGCTCGGTGTGACAGAGTTGGTGTTGTTTATGCTGTAGCTTACTTAGAAAAATAGGCTTTTTGGAGGCTCTCACTTTCCTAGCTAGTGTAATCAGTTTAGCTAGTGTTATGTTAGCTTTCCCTGCATCGCTCAGCGCTTGTTATATATTCATTACACCTAAATTTGCCTTGATAAGCAATGATATTTTTTACGCATACAGAGGCCGCTAGTTTGAGCAATTAAGCAGGTTAGCTACTTGATTTTACAAAACAGTCCTAATCAAGCATCCCCTCCTTGGCTAATATCAAAGCGCATCCATGCGCTCCTAGTTCATTCTTTTTAAACGACGAAAAAGAACGAACCAAGAAAACGTCGCCCCAGCATCACACTCAATCCTCAAACCCTAAGCCGATATAGTGCAACCGTCTTGTAAGGCACGTCCCTGTGCCTGACAAGACTTAGCCGACATCCTGTCGGCACATTGCATATCAGCTTATGCTTTTCGGGTGTGATGGAGGGGGAATAAGTTGCTTGTAAGATCTTCTACGTTTTTACGATGAAGCTGTTTGCTAGGGTTACAAAAACTATCTGCATCGCCTCCTAATTAACAGTCTAAGTAGTTTTGTGGGAGGCGATCCACCCGCCGAGAAGTTACGCTTTTCGGGCGTGGTATTGACCGTTGTTTCTGGTTTTATCTACTAAAGCAGCAAATTTGCCTGCAAGCACCAAAAAAGCTCTCAGCACCGTTTTCCTCCCTCATCACACCCGAAAGTAAATTGCCAATGAGTCATTTCAACGCATGGATGCGTGAAAAGCTGTGACAGGGACAGGGATGTCCCTTACACAGCGGTGACGTTCATATTGGCGATTTGCTTGAGGAGTCAGTGTGATGTCGGGAGTGCCCTTTCTTTTGCATACTTGTTCTTTGGGCATCAAAGAAAAGTATGTCGTAGCCCATGGATGGGCGTCGAAATCAGTCAGGAGGACGGGCTGACTTGATACAATCGCAAGGGTATCACCTCTGTTTAGTTTTTTAGGCTTGCGTAATTGCACCGTCTATCTTGCCTTAATGGAATATTCATCAGCAACTAGATATATCCCATTAAGACAACAGAATCAAACGCTTATTCGAACCTTTCAACGCGAAATGGAGCTAAATCAACAGAGGTAGGTTTGCCTGTCATGAGTTCGGTAATAAGCGTGCCGGTAATGGCCGACATTAAAATCCCCGTCCTAAAGTGCCCACACGCATTAATGTAACCTTCCACTCCATCAACGGGGCCCAAAATTGGCAGCTCATCCGGTGTACCGGGTCTAAGCCCTGCCCAACAACGTTTAATACTCGACTCTTTAAGAATAGGTAGACACTTCATAGCACCTTGTGACAACTCGGTAATTTTATCTAGACTATTGGTGGTGTCGAAGCCTTTTTCCTCCGTTGATGAGCCAATTAAAATCTCGCCGTTGTCCTTTTGTGCAATGTAGCAATCACTGGTACTAATACAACCATTTAATACTTTAGGCATGCGCTCAGACAACACTATTTGACCTTTAACCGGGTAAACTGGCATGTGTTTACCTGTTGCCTGATGGTAAATGTCATCCGCCCAGGCACCAGCGGCATTAATTAGAGTGTCGCAATGCAGGCTTTGATCTTGCGTCCTCACGCCTATCACCTTATTGCCTTCACGCAGTACCTCTAGCACTTCGGTATTCAGAAATAACTCAACACCATTTTGGCGCGCGCCTTCGGTATACGCATCGACTAATCGGTATGGGTTTACCTGATGGTCGCAAATAAAATCTATTGCGCCAATTGCATCTGGGGTGATGTAAGGTTCCTCTGCACGTAATTGCTGTTGGTCTAGCCAACGGATCTGCGAAGACAAATTAGGGATCCCAGACACTATGCTATCTGCATATATTTCATCATCGCGATTGTACATAATGAATTTAAGACCAGTACGTTCAAACTTAAAATCGACATCGTGTCTGGTCAGCATTTCTTCATGCAGTGCTGGATATAACTCGTTAGACTTGAGCGCAAGTTCAAAAAAGCATTCTGGTAATTGATGCGGCCGCAATGTTTCCGCAGCTTCGGTATCTCCTTCACTTTGGAGCTTAGACAAGGTTTTGAAGAAGATCACCCCACAGCCAAGACCAACCGACTCACCAATCGCCCATAATCCGCCCGCAGATGCACGAGACGCGTTACCCGGCTTTTTTAAATCCACCAACGCGATTTTTAGGTTGGTATCGCGACTTAAAAAGTAAGCACAAGCAGCGCCTATTACACCGCCACCTGCGATAATGACATCATACTGCTTCATGGTTTTTCTCCAGTAAAGTAAATGGAATTGGGTCTAGTGGGAATCTTGGCCTTATCACACCGAGTGTATCTAAGTGCCCTGCAGCGTGCAGTCGGTCTAGTGCATAGCTAGAGCACATTTTTCCTTGGCAGTCTCCCATGCCAATACGGGTTCTCATTTTCACGCTAGACAAATCTTTCGCACCTTGTTGCAACGCTAAATCGAGTTGCTGGCGCTTTACTTGTTCACAGCGACACACCACGGTATCTGCCTGGGTTAGCGCTAGTAGGCCTTCTCTGCGCGCCGAGAAGCGGTCAAATCCGGCTCTAAACTTCTGTGCTTGCTTACGCTTAGTTTTGAGCTTGCGCATCCGCGTGTGGAAGGCCGTTTCGCTTAAACAGGCTTGTTCATAGGCAAGCATGGTTGCGGCCATTTTCCCTTCAATGATAGCCGCTTCCGCACCTAGCAAACCATTGGTGTCACCACAGATAAAAATTGAATTTAAGCTACTGCGTAAATTGTCATCTAATAAAGGCACATAACCATTCGTGGTGGTGTACTGATGAGAAACCCCAAGTAGCATGGCAAGCTGGGTGCGGGCAACAAAACCATAACCGACCCCTAGACTATCCACGGCTAAATGCTGTGCTTTTGACAAATCCGCATGCCAGTGCTCATCGTAAGGCGCTACGGTAACACTGGAGAGTTTTTCTTGGCCTTCAGCTTTCACAATGCCATAGCCATACTTGAACGGAATATTATGCTTTTTGAGATACGCCAACATACTCAATCCCGAAAGCGTAAGCTTAGGTTTATTAAGCAGCGCCACGGTCTCTTTCGCCAGTTCACTAAAGCGACTCGCTTCATATACGCCAACCACTTGTGCACCGGATTTATGTAACTGGCAAGCAACCAGTGGCAGTAATGGTCCAGTTCCGACTAAAGCCATTTTTTTCCCTGGGCGAACTAACCCACTTTTAAGCTGAAGTTGCATCCCGCCCATTAACATCACACCAGGTAACTGCCACCCTTCAAATGGCACACTGCGCTCATGACAACCAGTTGCCAGAACCAACTTGGTGTAATCTATTTGTGTTAACTGATTTTGTGTTTGCAACAGCAAACCGCTTTCGCCTTCAGGCCCAAGCACTTTGGTTTGTAGTTGTAGTGTTATATCTTGTTTATGATGTTCGTAGCGTACCTTTAGCGCAGCCATCGCTCGTTTAAGATTTTCATCTAAATGAGGAAGCTTGCTCGCTTGTCGAAGTGGCCCGCGATAGATCACCCCACCAATTTTTGGTGCTTCATCCACTAAGGTGCTAGTAATGCCATATTTAGCCAGCTCAGCTGCACAGCTAACGCCAGCAGGTCCTGCACCGACAATAACGATTTTTTCTTTTTGACAACTAGACATCACACTATACTCCAACCTGCTTGAAACGATTTTGTTTAGTTTCAACCTGCATATTGGGTTGTACTAAGGTTTGACAAGCCTTTTGTTTATGTTGTTTGTTTATTGTTACCTGACAACAATGACAAACGCCCATACCACAATAAGCACCGGATACGGCTTCTCGATCGCTTTCCATGATTTGCTTATAGTTCGCCGCAAGCAAAACAGACAACACGGTTTCACCATCGCATGCATTAACCGCAATGTCGTCGATTTGAATTTGAAACTGTAACCCCTCGGGGTCTGTAATATCTTGAGTTCTGGATAATTCAGACATGAAAAAATGCTCCTTCAATAAAGTCGCACAAAGCCTACTATCCAAATATTAAAAATAAACATTTTATTTACTTTATTCACTTTGATTTGATCCAAATTAACTTTTAAGCACTCTCGCGCTAATTCTGTTCAATTCGGTGCAAATGCTGCACTCACCTCCCTAAAGCAGTGCAATGTGAACGTATTTACATACCAATAAAAAACACATCCTATTGATATTAAATAATTTTAATTTTTGGCACAGTTTTTCCTTATCAACTAACACGACAAAAAAGGAGCGTAATTATGTACACTTTATATCAAACGATGTACTTACTTTGGCATTTGGATGTGAGTATCTGGCCTGTGCACGATACAGCAACAAACCCAGTAGATGTTAAGGAGAAAACACAATGACTCTTAACAAACTAGACACTGCGGTACACGCGGTAATGAACGATATGCTCACCCCATCACAAGCCGCAAAAGCCTATCATGTGCCGCAGCGTTCACTATACGAAGCACTGAGACGATCCAAAGAGAAACAGCAAACTCGATGGCAAAAATTAATGCATGAAAAGGCAAGGCTTGAGCAAAGTCTGGCTCGGATAAATAAGGAACTGCATGAACAATTTGTCTAATACCGCTATGCAGCTTCGCATTATTCAGGCGCCTAGCTTGAAATACAATCGCTTAGATTGTCAGCTTTGGGTAAAACAGCTCAGTGCGCTGACGCAAGCCTGTATTAATCTTGGCGCCTCTATCGGCTTTTTGCCCTCTTCCTCTAGCAGAGCAATACAAAACTACTGGTGGCAGGTATTCGATGCTGTGATCAAGTCGCAAAAGACGCTTATTATCGCTGAACTTAATGGCGTAATGGCAGGTTGTGTGCAACTCTCGCCGGCAACAAAAGATAATGCTCAGCACCGGGCTGAAGTTGAAAAGCTATTAGTTCATCCGAATAGCCGACGAAAAGGCGTAGCAACAAAGCTGATGCAAGCCATAGAGCAAGAATCTACACGGCAGCAGATATCGTTACTCGTCCTTGATACACACTCAGATTCAGACGCAGAAATCCTATATCAGAGTCTAGGCTTTAAAGTCGCAGGGCAAATCCCTCATTTTGTCAGTGACGAGCGCGGTGACTTCCATGCCACCACATACTATTACAAACTGCTAGCCCCGACCTTTCGCAATCGTATCGAGAACGCAGCTCAAGTGCATTATGCCAATGAATATTAGCAAAACAGTCTAATCAAGCGACTCGCTACGACTTTCATTCAGGCGATAAAAAAACAGCTTACCGATGTGCTGCGATGTAGTTACAGCCTCTAAGATTGGGGCAGCGCCTTGTGGTATGCTCATCACATTGGGATTATTAATTGTAAGACCATCGCGCAGCTTAGTGTCAATTGCCCCGGGACACAGTACCGTTATTTTGTAGCCATCTTTGTGAAGACCTTTAGATAAGGTCACCACGCCCGCTTTCGCCGCACAATAAGACGTCCAATCTTTGTAACTGTTAAATGCCGCCGTCGACGCCACATTGATCAAATGTACCGCTTTGTTTGCTTTAATTGCAGCACGAGAAATTAAATAAGTGCCGATTAGGTTTACTTCGATGTCACGGATCCAGAGATTTGGGTCTGAGTCTGCCACTAAACTTGAGTAAAGCGTTCCTGCCGCATTGATTACATAGTCATAAGATTTGTCGTCAAAAAAACGCTCAACTTCAGCTGGTTTAGAGACATCAAGCTGCGCGCGTGATGGTGCTTCCACTTCGTGTCCTAAGCGCTTCAATTCATCGCTTAAATAAGCGGCAAGACCACCCTGTCCACCCGTTATTAACACTTTCATTTCTGTGGCTCTGGGATTGGATGATTGTCGCTTTGCTCTATCAGCTTTTTATACTGATCGTAGATTTTTTGCTTTAAGTTACTGGAGCTAACGCCAGCACCATAAGGAAAGTAAAATACCTGAACTCCAAGCTCTTTCAGATAATCATATTTTCCCTTCCAATCATCGCCAATCACGAACACATCAATATTTAAATTTTTCACTGTTTCACGATGATCTAAAGTACGTTGTGGAATAGCAAGATCTGGATCTCTTAACCCTTCGATGATCGCTAAACGCTCTTCAAATGGCACTGCCGGTGGCTTTTTATAAGAACAAACAAGTTCATCGGTACTTACACCAACGATCAACGTGTCTCCTAAACCTCGGCCATAACTAATCATTTTTAAATGGTTACTGTGAAATAGATCAAATGTTCCTGAGACATAAACAATTTTATTTTTCATAAATTGCTATTTCCCTCCAGCTAAATCAATAAAAGTTCCTGTAACAAAGCTTGCTTCGTTACTTAAAAGCCAAGCGATAGCATGGGCAACCTCAATCGCGGTTCCACCTCGCTTCAGCGGCAAAAAATCGGCTAGGCGATCAACTCGATTTGGTTCGCCACCGTCGCCGTGGATATCGGTATAAATGCAGCCCGGTCTCACGCAGTTCACGCGGATCTGCTCAGCGGCCAATTCCAGAGATAAGCCTCTAGTGAAGCTGTCTATTGCACCTTTTGCAGCCGCGTAGTCAACATATTCATTAGCCCCACCTAAATAAGAAGCTGCCGACGAGACATTCACCATTGCACACTGTGCTGGATTGGCACTCAAACGCATGTGTTTAATTGCTTCGCGAGCACAAATAAAATACGGCGTAACATTATTAGTAAGCATATTGTTGATACGCGCTGCAGTCATGTGTTCAACTCGAGTCTGCGTGTTCAGCACCCCCGCGTTGTTGACCAAATGCGTAACTATGCCAATATCGGTCTTTATCTTTTCAAACATTGCCTCTACAGATTTTTCATCTGTGACATCTGCTTGTAACAAATGCGCTTTACCATTATTACCTAGGATGGTATCGGCAATCGTTTCCGCGGCTTGCACATTCTGCTTGTAATTTATAACAACGGTAAATCCTTGTTGTCCCAGCAGTTGAGCCGTTGCCGCACCAATCCCACGGCTCGCACCGGTGATAAGCACCACTTTTTGCATCTATTATTCCTTAAATTAGGCCAACAGTTACTGATAGTTCAGTACTTCTACACCCATGTCTTCTTTGACGTGTTCTATCACCATATAGGTATGATTTGTACCAACTCCAGGTATTTCAACGATTTGACCTAATACCTCACGATATTGACGCATATCCTGGACTCGGATCTTAACTAAATAATCAAAGCCACCAGCTACCATATCACAAGAAACGACGTTGGGGATTTTTACAATATGCTGTTTAAACACCTCAAATACCGCTTCGGTCGAGCTTTTTAAGGTGATTTCCACATGCGCAACCAAATGCTGGCCAAGTTTTGCGGCATTTAATCTTGCCGTATACCCTTCGATATACCCCTCCGACTCGAGTTTTTTTACTCGATCGAGACAAGGGCTCGGGCTCAAGTTTACCTCTTTCGCCAAGTTTACATTAGAGATCCGAGCATTGCGCTGAAGCGCGTCTAAGATTGCTAAGTCGATGCGATCTAATACCCGAGTTTTAATGGAAGTCGTCATATCAGCATAAAATTTTGTGAGGGTTTGAGATTACCCGCAAATTTACCGTATTCCTTGAAAATAAAACAGCATATTCTGCTGTCTTTTCGATAGAATGCCCGCGAAATTAACGATAAAGGGCAAAGCGACTTATTTCAGTCTTTAACGCGGCTTTGTTCGAACATTTAGATTATGCATTCTGGCTAAAATTTGAACCCCCAAATGGGTGTGTTATGGTTAGCAATGTGACTGCATCATTTTGTCGTAATTGAGGCTTCCTATACAAATTAAACTACACTTTCAATCTTTGATTGCTTAGTTTGGCATCAGTTCAGATGTAGTTTTGTAATCTGCACATTACGGTGTGTGATTCCATAGGCAGGCGCGAATTACATGTATTTTTGACTCCAATTTTTGAGGGTTGCTTATGCTTTATAACGGCGATTTGACAACTAACTGTCCTATCCGACAAAAGATCCGTGATTTTTACCGCATTGATGAGAACGCAGTAATTGATCATATTTTACCTTTAGCTGAGGTAGGCGTTACAGCTCGAAGCCGAGCATGGGAACGTGCACGTCAAATGGTATTGAACATTCGTAGAGACCAAGATGGTCAAAACGGTGTAGACGCGCTTTTAAATGAATTCTCTCTTTCTACCGAAGAAGGCGTGGTACTGATGTGTTTGGCCGAAGCTTTACTTCGTGTTCCAGACAAAGCAACACAAGAAAGCCTGATCCGCGATAAGCTCGCAAAAGGCGACTGGAGTTCACACTTAGGCAGCAGCGACTCATTATTTGTTAACGCTTCGAGCTGGGGTCTACTCGTTACCGGTAAAATGGTTAACTATTCAGACAAGAATAAAGAAGAACAATTTGGCGTGCTAAAGCGTACAATTGGTCGTCTTGGTGAGCCAGTTATCCGTAAATCCGTTAACTATGCAATGAAGATCATGGGTAAGCAGTTTGTAATGGGTGAAACCATTCAAGATGCTATCGATCGTGCTGCTGATAAAGAACAAAAAGGTTATGTATATTCGTATGACATGCTAGGTGAAGGCGCACGCACGATGCGTGACGCCGAGCGTTATTATGACAGCTATTTAGAAGCCATTCACGCCATCGGTAAAGCAGCTCAAGGTCGTGGCCCAGTAAAAAGTCCAGGTATTTCAGTTAAGCTTTCAGCAATTCACCCTCGCTTTGAATTTACACACCGCGAGCGTGTTATGAATGAGCTTGTACCTAAGCTTAAGTCATTGGCTTTAGAAGCCAAAAAGTACGATATCGGCTTCACGGTTGATGCTGAAGAAGCGGATCGCTTAGATATCTCTTTAGACGTTATTGAAGCAGTATTTTCTGATGCCGAGTTAGAAGGCTGGAACGGATTTGGTCTTGCAGTTCAAGCTTACCAGAAACGTGCTATTTTCGTCGTTGAGTGGGTAGCAGAGCTTGCTCGCCGCGTTGGCCGAAAGCTGATGGTACGTCTAGTAAAAGGTGCTTACTGGGATACAGAAATCAAAACCACTCAACAAGATGGTCTTGATCACTTCCCTGTGTTCACTCGTAAGGCAACGACTGACGTTTCTTATAAAGCTTGTGCTATTAAGCTCCTTGAAGCACGCGATGTGCTATTCCCACAGTTTGCAACGCATAATGCTTACACCGCAGCAACTATCCTAGAAGTAGCCAAAGGTGACAATAAAGGGTTCGAATTCCAACGTCTACACGGTATGGGTGAATCACTTTACGACCAAATCGTTGAAAAAGAAGGGATTCAATGTCGTGTGTATGCGCCAGTTGGTCAGCACGAAGACTTACTTGCTTATCTGGTACGCCGCCTACTTGAAAATGGTGCAAACTCATCATTCGTAAACGCGATTGTTGATACTACTAAGCCTGTTGAATCACTACTTCCAGATCCTGTAGAAACACTGCAAGGCCTACGTAACCGTTACAACACGCAGATTAAACTACCTATCGAGCTTTATGGCGATGAGCGTCCAAACTCAAAAGGTAAAGATCTAACTGACATCAACGAGTTAACACCGTTTAAAGAAAACCTAGACAACTGGTTTAACGAACACCTAATCGATGAAAGCCAAGTACCAGAAGGTCATCTTGCTGTTCGTAACCCTGCAAACCACAAACAAGTGATTGGATCTGTGCCTTTACACGATGAAGCACACATGCAAAGCGTGCTCGCCAATGCTGATGCGGCTTTTGAAAGTTGGTCTCAAACCTCAGTTGAGGAACGTGCAAACTTGCTACGTCGCACTGCTGATATTCTTGAACGTCACCATGATGAACTCGTTGCTATCTGTATTAAAGAAGCTGGTAAAGTAACCCAAGACAGCATCGATGAAGTACGTGAGGCCGTTGACTTCTGTCGCTACTATGCAGCGCGTGCAGAAGAGCTTTCTAAAGATGAACGTTTTGAAGCTCGTGGCGTAATTTTATGTATCAGCCCGTGGAATTTCCCGCTTGCGATCTTCTTAGGTCAGGTGGCTGCCGCTATCGTGACTGGTAATACCGTTATTGCAAAGCCTGCTGAACAAACCAGTATGATTGCACTGCGTTGCATCGAATTAATGCATACCGTTGGCTTACCTGAGCATGTAGTACAGCCTGTTATCGCACGCGGTAGCGAAGTGGGTAAACACATCGTGCCTGACGAGCGTATCCAAGCGGTTATGTTCACAGGTTCAACAGAAACTGGTACGCTTATCTCTCAAATTCTTGCTGAGCGTAATGACATTCAGGTTCCTCTGATCGCTGAAACGGGTGGTCAAAACTGTATGATCGTTGACTCAACAGCATTACCAGAGCAAGTAGTTGACGATGTTATTTCTTCAGGTTTCCAAAGTGCGGGTCAACGCTGTTCAGCACTTCGTGTATTATTTGTACAAGAAGATGTCGCTGATGGCATTATCGAAATGCTAACAGGTGCACTAAAAGAACTGCATGTGGGTGACCCTTCACAGCTTTCAACTGATATTGGTCCTGTGATCGATGAAAAAGCGCTGACCACTTTGACTAAGCACGTTGATTACATGAAGTCGAACGGCAAGCTACTATTCGAAGCTAAGATCCCAGACAACAGCGAGAACGGCGCTTACTTCTTCGCTCCGCGCCTATATGAGATTGCTGATCTATCCGTGTTGAAGCGTGAAGTATTCGGTCCGGTAGTCCATATTGTACGCTTCAAGGCAGATCAACTCGATAATGTGATCGACCAAATCAATGGGACAGGCTATGGCCTAACAATGGGCGTTCATTCGCGTATTGAAGAGCGCTGCGAATACCTAGCTAAAATGTCTCGCGCGGGCAACGTATACGTGAACCGCAACATGATTGGTGCGATCGTTGGTGTACAGCCATTTGGTGGACGTGGTCTTTCTGGTACAGGTCCAAAAGCAGGTGGTCCAAACTACCTAGTTCGCCTTGTGAAAGAAAAGGCGTCACCAGACAACGTACAAATGACAGATCTGACGCCTGATGAGCTAGAGATCCACCACTTCCCAGGTGCAGTTGAGCAAGTTGAAAAACTGATGCAAAACTCAAAGCGTGATGAAAAAATCTGGCGTCGTACTGCTCTGAATGACCGTGTATCAGCAGTGCGTCAGCTACTTGCTAAAATCGCAACTGTAGACATCATTGATGAGTTGGCAGATGATTTGTCATTAACGCTTTCTGATGCACGTGCTCAGCTAAACCGCTTAGAAAAGCGTATGCGTACTTACACGACGCTACCGGGACCTACTGGTGAGTCGAATACGCTGCACTTAGAAGCGCGTGGTTGTGTTGTGGTATATGCCGATAAGAGTACTTCGTTCAACTTCTGGGCGATTTCAATTATCACAGCGCTTGCTGCAGGTAACACAGTGATCACGGTAGCCTCTGACCTATTCTATGAAGAAGCATTGGCATTTAGAGATAAGTTTATCTCTACTGGGGTTGCTGAAGGCGTATTCCAAGTAGCGAAGCAAAACCAACTGCAAGCTATTTTGGCACACCCTCATCTTGCAGGTGCTGTTGTGGCTGCACGCTCTTCACGCCTTGGTTACTTCTCACAACAACTTGCAGAGCGCAAAGGCGCTATCCTGCCAGTGATCAGTGCAGAGTACTACGATACGCTTATCAATCGTCTAGTAACAGAGAAAACCATTAGTATCGATACCACAGCTTCTGGTGGTAACACTTCACTGATGACACTTGTTGAAGACGAAGAGTAAGAAAATATAAGTCGCTATGCTAGACATAGCGATTTTATCAAACAAAGCCAGCGTACGCTGGCTTTAATTTTTTACGCAGCACTTGATGTCCTTAACCCCACGATAACATTAACAATGTCCATTAAATAAACATCTTCAACCAATGCAATCACATCATTCCATTTAGGGTTGTATTCGTTATTCTCCCAGCGCCTTAATGTTCGCTCCTCTATACCATAGCTTGCGGCTGATTCAGCTTGAGTAAAACCGCGGCTTTTACGTGCAAATCTAAGTATGGCAGCACCAAGCGGCGCGCGTTCTGAAATTAAAGGTTGGCTCATTAACATCACACTCATTCCTTAAAAAATTGCGCAAATATATGACGTTTATAAAAATCACTTATTTACGCACTCACTGACTAAATGCATTCACTGCGTAATTTAATGAAGATGATAGATCTATTTTTTACGCATTACAACGAAAAAATGGATCTTTTTTGCGTCAAAAATGATTTTACTTCGCAAAAAATAGCCCATATAATGACGCACACGTATCATTATTTAAGAGGCAACGCATGGAACAAAGTCTCATGAGCCTAGCGGAGCGCGTAGAATATGCGATCAAGCCGGACAGTATTAGAGCTTTTGCGTTAAAAATTGATGTATCTGAAGGGACGCTGCGCAGAATATTAAAAGGGGAAGACCCAAAACTCAGTGTGATTGAACGCATTGCCAAACAGGCCAATGTAGACTTAATGTGGCTCGTTACAGGGATCCCACTTGATTGCAAAACAGAGTCACCAATCATCCAGCAAAGTATTACCTTGGAAGACTTTAATGAGGACTTTGTTGTTGTGCCTGGCTACCATGTGTCTGTCAGCACGGGTTATGGTGCATTTAACCAAAGTGCCGAGGTTGCACGCTACCTTGCATTTAGAAAAAAGTGGATTGAATTTAAAAATCTAGATAAGTCACAGCTCGTCGTGGTGTTTGCCAAAGGCGACTCTATGGAACCCACTATTCACAATAACAATACAATTCTAGTGGACTTATCGGATAAAAAATTAAGCGAAGGCCTGATCTATGTTGTTCGCCTTGGTGAAGAGCTTTATGCCAAGCGCCTACAACAAAACTTTGATGGCTCAGTGCGCTTGATTAGCGATAATAAAGAATACCGGGAACAAGTTGTGATGCCAAATGAATTGGAGCAGCTGGAAATTCTCGGTAAAGTGGTATGGATTGGTAAAGATCTAATTTAATAACACGATGCTAAATCTTGAATACTTATTCTCATTTTTAATCGCCAGCACGATAATTGCCGTGGCACCAGGTCCATCCAATGCGTTTTTAATGGCGCAGACCTTTACTAATGGCCGCGCAGCTGGCATGCAAAGCGCATTAGGCTTTGCACTCGGAGGGGTGATCCACACACTCTTTGCCGTTGTTGGCCTATCGGCACTCCTAAAAGCCTCAGAGACCGCCTATACCACAGTGCAATACCTCGGCGCAGCTTACTTAGCTTATCTAGGTATAATGACTATCAAAGAGACGCTTGGGAAGGGGCAGGTAGCTTGCGAGGAAAAACCACACGTGAGCACCAAAAAGCCTAAAAACGTGATGTTTCAAGCAATGATGACGGAAGTCTTAAATCCCAAAGTCGCCCTGTTTTTTATTGCATTTATTCCTCAGTTTGTCGATAGTAGCTTGGCGACTTCAACAACGATGCAACTGGCCATGTTTGGTTTACTGTATCCTATTTTAGCTTTCCCTATCGACTGCATGTATATCTATGGTGGTGATAAAATCGCAGGCTATTTTAGGCAGCATCCCGCAGCGCCGGTGTGGATTGATCGTATTTCAGGCTTAATTTTTATCGCATTGGCAGTCAACTTATTACTCTAAACAGTTACGCAAAATAGGAGCAGTACACATGCAAAAACGTTCACAGCCACTGCCAGCTAAAAAGCATATCGCTTTGGTTGCACACGATGGCATGAAACCAGCTCTACTTGAGTGGTGTCAGACCCACTTAGATAGCCTAAAACAGCACAAGCTTTACGCTACGGGCACAACGGGTAACCTAATAGAAAAGCATACTGGTTTAGAAGTAACAAAGCTATTTAGTGGCCCAATGGGTGGCGACCAGCAAATTGGTGCCAAAATCGCGGAGCAGGATGTTCATGTCTTGATTTTCTTTTGGGATCCGCTTGCGTCACAGCCTCACGATCCGGATGTAAAAGCACTGTTGAGACTCGCTGCCGTTTGGAATATTCCCGTCGCCTGTAATGAAGCGACAGCAGATTTACTGATGGCGTGCGATAAAATGAGCCAGCCAATCGCACGACATTTACCTGATTATGAGCAATACCTTGCTAGTCGCTTAGATTAATAAATAGAAGCGGCTTTTGACCGCTTCTTTGATTTTGACTTCGATTATTTAAATAGTTTCTCCGCCCACTTAGTCAAGCCTGCAGTAACACTACCAAAGTTATCCCCGTTCACCATTTCAATATCACCAATTTGCTGTGCAAGCGTTGCCTTGAGTAACGGTGATTGCGCGCTACCGCCAGTCAGATAAATTACATCGGGTTTTGATCCCGCTTGATGAATGGCTTCTTTCGCAAGCATGCCCATCTGTTCTAAGTTCGACATGACCGACTCGGCAAAATCTTGCTGCGTAAATTCAGAGGTTAACTGTGGCTCAATAAAACCAAGATCGGCATTAAACTTTGCTTGCTCAGAGAGTGCTATCTTACCAAGCTCACCTTCACGAACAACTTGATGGGTAAGTTTGTTCTGTTGAATGTGAAGTAAACGCGCCAACTTTTGCGGCTCGGCGACATCTCGCAACATGCTTTGCAATTCTCGCGCTAGTTTATCGCTGTAGAAGTCTAGTTGAGACTGAATATCATTGATTTTACATGCCTGCCAATACAGTTGACTAGGCATCGGCAAACCTGAACTCATGTTAGAGCCTAGACCACATAAAGGCATTAATTGGTGATAAGCAAGCGCAATATCTAAATCGTTACCACCGATACGTTTACCAGTATGCGCTAAAAAGTCTTGCTGGCGCTGCGTGTTATTGCGATAACTTGGTCCCATTCGGACAAACGAACAATCGCTAGTACCACCGCCGATATCAACCACCAGCACAAGTTTATCTTGCTGAAGACGGCTTTCGTACTCAATCCCCGCTGCGAGCGGTTCGAAGAGAAAATCCACCTCCTTAAACCCAGCTCTTTTTGCAGCGGTGGTAAGAATATTAACCGCTTGTTGATTACTTTCTTCTCCACCGACGGACTGAAAATTAACAGGTCGACCAATCACAGTGTCGGTAATGGACTGTTGCAGCTGCGTCTCGGCACGGCGCTTAATTTCCACCATCATCGCCGCAGCAATATCTTCAAAAAAGGCGATTTGTTGAGGTTTCAGCCCAACCGCCCCAAAGAAGGACTTGGGTGATTTTACAAAAAAACCTTCTTCGGGAAATTCGATATACTCAGAAATTGCCGCTTGACCAAAAAAAACGCCCGTTTCATGTGCTTCTAAATCAAGATCGCGCTTAGCTTGCTGCGCTACCGTTAGCAGCCCTTGCCGAGACTGTGTGTAGACAGGATCTGGTTCATTGAGATGACGATTAACAAATGCAGGAATTAACGCATTGTGCATGGCATACATAGTCGAAGGCAGGTAATATTTATCTTGCTCGAGACGCAGTAAGTCCACTTCACCATTTTGCATGACACCCATCGCACAATTAGAACTTCCGTAATCAAACCCGACT